>NZ_JBHMDZ010000003.1:0-64935 GCF_042430175.1 Paracoccus cavernae
ATATCCATCAATGTCAAAAAGCACAGGTAACAAAACAACCTGAACCGCGCCAATCACTCAGCGCCGTCAAGCCGCATCGTCCCCAAAATTCCGTCCCGTTCAAGCCCGTCCGGACCATCCCGTCCCGTTCAGCGTCTCCCGCCGTTCGGTAGAGCGGTATTTACGGATAGCAGATCAGACCCGCAAGAGCCTATTTTCACAAAAAGTCAGAAAACCTTTCATAGCATTGTTTTCAAACGAAAACATTGCGAGGCTGGAATGCACAAGCACCGACCGAGATCCTGCCGCGCCATGCTTTCTCCCCATATTCGGCCGGAATCACGACAGAATCGCGACGACTCGGGAAGAAAATCGGCGAGTCGGGAAGAGGATCGGGTCAGATTCACCCGACTCGCGGCCCAGAGGCAGCCCCCGCAACGGCCCCTGCCCTGCTTTGTGCTTCAGGAAGGGAGCAATCCTGCTTTCGATTGAAGCAGGGGCGGCATTGGCGCCCTGTTGCTGAACCGAGATCCGGCGAAGGCATTCACGGATCAGGACACAAGGACGGGTTCGAGAAGTCTTGCCCGCAACCGGCCCTGGCTTGACCGCCACTCTAGCCTTTGCCCCCCTACAGCGAAGGCCACAGCTCGGGCGAATGACGACTTCGGATGCAGAGGATGCAGAGGATGCAGAGGATGCAGAGGATGCAGAGGATGCAGAGGATGCAGAGGATGCAGAGGATGCAGAGGATGCAGAGGATGCAGAGGATGCAGAGGATGCAGAGGATGCAGAGGATGCAGAGGCATCCGGTCGCGGCACCGCCACGTCAAGGCACGAGATCCGCAGCACGCGGGACACCAACCCAAGAAGCCCCCGGAGGAAGTCTGCACCCCCGCTCGCACCTGCCCCAAATGAAAAGCGCGCCCCGAGGGGCGCGCTTTCCGTAATTCCGGATCGAAACGATTAGCGCTTCGAGAACTGGAACGAACGGCGAGCTTTGGCTTTACCGTATTTCTTACGCTCGACGACGCGCGAGTCGCGGGTCAGGAAGCCTGCTGCTTTCAGAGCGGCGCGGAGGCCCGGCTCGTGCAGCTGCAGCGCTTTCGAGATGCCGTGCTTGACAGCACCGGCCTGGCCCGAGAGACCACCACCAGCAACGGTCGCATAGACATCGTACTGGCCGACAACGCCTGCAACTTCGAACGGCTGGCGCAGGATCATCTGCAAAACCGGACGTGCGAAATACTGTGCAATGTCTTTGCCGTTGACGACGACTTTGCCCGAGCCCGGTTTAACCCAGACGCGTGCAACCGCGTCTTTACGCTTGCCGGTTGCATAGCTGCGGCCAAGCGAGTCGCGCTGTGCTTCGCGCGGTGCGCTTGCAACAGCAGCCGGGGTCGCGGCGACGGCCGATTTCAGTTCGTCCAAGGACTTGAGTTCTTCAGCCATTCTTACGCGCTCCGGGTATTCTTGGCGTTCAGGACTTTGACGTCCAGAACTTCGGGCTGCTGAGCTTCATGCGGATGCTCGGCGCCGGCGTAGACGCGCAGATTGGTCATCTGCAGCTTGCCCAGCTTGTTGCGCGAGATCATGCGCTCGACCGCTTTGGTCACGACGCGCTCGGGGTGAGCACCTTCCAGCACCTGACGCGCGGTGCGGAACTTGATGCCGCCCGGGTGGCCGGTGTGCCAGTAGTAGCGCTTCTGGTCGCGCTTGTCGCCGGTCATCTGCACCTTGTCGGCGTTGATGATGATCACGTTGTCGCCCATATCCATGTGCGGCGTGAAGGTCGGCTTGTGCTTGCCGCGCAGGCGGCTGGCGACGATCGTAGCAAGACGGCCCAGAACAACGCCCTCGGCGTCGATCAGGATCCACTTCTTCTCGATCTCCGCCGGTTTTGCGGTATAGGTTTTCATAAGACTGCCCTTTGAGGCTGTGTGAATTCGAGATGACGGTATATCGACTGCCGCCGCTTTTCGGTCAAGGGGGCGATAGGCCAAATTCGTAAACAAATTCAATGCTTTACAAAATAGGTATATAGATACCGTATCTTTTACCCCGATTTGCCGCCGGAATCGCCGGTTTGGAGCCGCCGGCTCAGCGCCGGGCCGCTCCGGGCGGAATCGCATAGGTCATCGAGCAGCGCGCGACCGCATCATCGCTCCCCTCGCTATAGAGCAGCGCATCCGCAACCGCGAGCTGGCGCCCGAGTTTGAGCAGACGGCATCGCGCGATCATGTCGCGGCCGGCCTCGGGTTTGCGCATGAAATCAATCGAGGCATTGGTCGTCACCGCCAGTGCCACCGGCCCGATCCGCGACAGGATCGCCAGATAGATGCCGACATCCGCCAGTCCGAACATCGTCGGCCCCGAGACGGTGCCCCCCGGCCGCAAATGGCTTTCCTTGACCATCAGGCGCAGATCCACCCCCTCGGCATGGACCTGATCGACCCGCAGATCTTCGGCGACTTGCGGAAACTCCGCCTCGAGAAACGCGTTCAGCGCCGCCTGGTCCATTTCGATCTTCATCATCGCCGTCATCTTTACCCCCGCTCTGCTCGAGGCATAGACTGGCCGCAGTTGAGGCAGAGAGGCAAGGCAATGAATGTGATCTTACGCGACGACAGCGGCCATATCGCGCGGCTGGTGCTGAACAGCCCGACAAATTTCAACGCTCTGTCCTTCGAGGTCATTGCCGCCCTTTCCGCCGAATTGACCGCGATCGCGCAGGATGACGGGATCCGCGTCGTGGTGCTGGCCGCCGAGGGCAAAGCCTTTTGCGCCGGTCACGATATCCGCGAGATGCAAAGCGCTCGCAGCGACAGCGACGGCGGGCGCGGCGCTTACGAACGCCTCTTTGCCGCATGCAGCGCGATGATGCAGCAAATTGTCACCCTCCCCCAGCCGGTGATAGCCGAGGTGCAGGGGATCGCCACAGCCGCAGGCTGCCAGCTGGTCGCGAGCTGTGATCTCGCCCTTGCGGCCGAGGGCGTCAAATTCGGGGTGAACGGCGTGAATATCGGGCTCTACTGCTCGACGCCGATGGTCGCGCTGACGCGGGCGGTGCCGCCGAAAGTGGCCTTCGAGATGCTGACGACGGGCGAATTCATCGATGCCGCACGCGCGCGCGAGATCGGCCTGATCAACCATGTCACGACGCCCGATGCCCTGCGCGAAAGCACCATGGCGATGGCCGCGACGATTGCCGCCAAACTGCCCGCTGCCGTGCGTCTTGGCAAACGCGCCTTTCACGACCAGCAGGGCCTGCCGCTTACCACCGCCTATCCGCTGATGGGCAAGGTGATCTGCGACAACCTCATGCTGCCCGACACGGCAGAGGGTCTTCAGGCCTTTTTGGAAAAGCGCGCGCCCGATTGGGACTAGCCTGCTGCCTCGGGACGGCTCCGCCAATGAAAAAGGCAGGGGTTTCCCCCTGCCCGCCTCATCCGGTTTTTGCCGCGCGGCGCGGCTGATCAGCCGAGATTGGCCAAAGCGGGGAAGGTTTCCAGCAGCCAATAGGCGAAGGTCGTGAATGCGCCCGTCAGAAGCGCCAGACCGACCGCGACCAAAAGCACGCCCATGATGCGCTCGATCAGCTTCAGATGCGGCTTGATGCGGTTCATCAACCCGATCGCGCGGTTGATGAAGATCGCCGAGAGCAGGAAGGGAATGCCCAGCCCCAAAGCATAGATCGCCAAAAGCGAGACGCCGCGACCGGCCTCGGCACCCGAGGCGGCGAGCGACAGGATCATCCCGAGCTGCGGCCCGATGCAGGGCGTCCAGCCGAATGCAAAGGCCAGACCCAGCACATAGGCCCCGAAAGAGCTGCCGCCCTTGTCGCCCACATCCATCCGCGCATCGCTGTCGAGAATCGGAATGCGGATGATATGGAGGAAATGCAGGCCGAGGACGATGATCACCGCCCCCGAGGCGCGCGACAGGATGTCCTGATATTGCAGCAGCATCCGCCCGAAGGTCGAGGCCGCGATCCCCATCATGATGAAGACCGTCGAGAGGCCCATGACAAAGAAAAGCGCGGGCACGACCGCACTGCGTTCGCCCGATTTCAGGCCTCCGACCCCGATCCCCGTCATATAGGCCAGATAGGGCGGCACGATCGGCAGAACGCAGGGCGAAAGAAACGACAACACGCCCGCAAGCAGCGCGACGGCTGCGGCGGGCAGGAAAGCGGCATCAATGAGTTCAATTCCAAACATGGCCGCACCATGGCCCATGAAAAAGGCGCGGGGAAGCCCCGCGCCTCTCAATCTTCCGTGGGGTGGCCGATTAGGCCGACCACCACCCGCGACGTTTCGGCTGCGCAGGCGCGGCTTCGGCCTCGGCAACAGCAGGGGCGGTCACGGGAGCCGGAGTATTTGCGGCTTCGGTTGCGGCTTCGGCTACCGGCTCGGCCGCTGCTTCAGGCGCGGCCACCTCTTCAGGCGCGCCGGCCTCAGGGGCTGCATCGGCAACCGCTTCGGCAACAGGCTCTGCGGCAGCAGGTTCCGCGGCAGTTTCCGGCTCGGGCGCGCGTTCTGCTGCGACCTCGACCACCGCGACCGCAGGGGCCTCGGGTGCGGGAGCCTCGACAACAGCGGTCTCGGCAGGCGCAGTTCCGTCGGGTGCCGCCTCGGCGGCAGCCTCTTGCGGGGCGGCCTCGACAGCGACCGGCCCGCTCGCGGATTCGGTCACGGCAACGGTCTCTTCACCCGTCGCGGCACTTTCGCCATCGGCGGCCTCGTTGCCCTTCCGGCGCGAGCGCGAGCTGCGGCGCGAACGGCGGGCAGGCTTGTCCTCGGTGCTTTCGGGCGCTGCTGACGCTTCCGGGGCGGAACCGGCTTCCTCGGCGGAATCGGCTTCGGCGCAATCTTC
This sequence comes from Paracoccus cavernae, assembly GCF_042430175.1. Taxonomy (NCBI): domain Bacteria; kingdom Pseudomonadati; phylum Pseudomonadota; class Alphaproteobacteria; order Rhodobacterales; family Paracoccaceae; genus Paracoccus; species Paracoccus cavernae. Next base: position 4,852 of record NZ_JBHMDZ010000003.1, read on the forward strand.
GCCGGCATCATCGCTCGTGGCGCAGTCTTCCGAACCCTCGCCATTGCGGCCACCGCGACGGCGGCGACGGCGGCGGCGCTTGCCTTTGCCGTCGGCGTCATCGCCATTGGCCTCGGCTTCGCCCTCGATGCTTGCGGCGTCATCCTCGATCTCGTCCTCGGCGTCGAGGTCCTCTTCGCCGTCGATCTGCGCCATCAGGCGCGCATCGACCGAAACGACAGAGCTGACGACTTCGGGGACGAAGCGCGTGGCGGTCTTGAATTTCTCGAGCGTGAAATCGGGCGAGATCAGCGACGGATCGGCTTCGACGCGAACGGCCATGCCGTAACGTGCCTCGATTCCCGCGATATGTTCGCGTTTCGCGTTCATCAGGAAGTTCGCCACCGCGATCGGTGCCTTGACCAGAACCTCGCGCGAGCGTTTGCGCGTGCCCTCTTCCTCGATCGCGCGCAGGATCGTCAGCGCGAGGCTGTCGTCCGAGCGGATCAGGCCGGTGCCGTGGCAATGCGCGCAGGGCTGGGTCGTGGATTCGAGCATGCCGGGACGCAGACGCTGGCGCGACATCTCCAGCAGGCCGAAGCCCGAGATGCGGCCGACCTGAATGCGGGCACGGTCGGTTTTCAGACGATCCTTGAAGCGCTTCTCGACCGAGGCGTTGTTCTTGCGCTCTTCCATGTCGATGAAGTCGACGACGATCAGACCGGCAAGGTCGCGCAGACGCAGCTGGCGCGCGATCTCGTCGGCGGCCTCGCAGTTGGTCTTGTAGGCGGTATCCTCGATCGAGCCTTCTTTCGTCGCGCGACCCGAGTTCACGTCGATCGCGACAAGGGCTTCGGTCACACCGATGACGATATAGCCGCCCGATTTCAGCTGGACGACCGGATTGAACATGCCCGTCAGATAGCTTTCCACCTGGAAGCGCGCGTAAAGCGGCATCGCATCGGTGTAATGCTTCACGTTCTTGCTGTGGGTCGGCATGATCATGCGCATGAAGTCTTTGGCGGTGCGGTAGCCGCGCTCGCCTTCAACCAGCACTTCGTCGATCTCTTTGGAATAGATGTCGCGGATGGTGCGCTTGATCAGATCGCCTTCCTCATAGACCGGCGCGGGCGCACTGGAGCGGAAGGTCAATTCGCGGATCTGTTCCCACAAACGCATCAGATATTCGTAATCGCGGTGGATCTCGCTGCGGGTGCGCTGGCTGCCGGCGGTGCGGATGATGAGACCCGCGCCCTGCGGCACCGACAGTTCCGAGGCGATTTCCTTGAGTTTCTTGCGGTCGACCACATTGGTGATCTTGCGGCTGATGCCGCCGCCGCGTGCCGTGTTCGGCATCAGGACGCAGTAACGGCCTGCCAGCGACAGATAGGTGGTCAGCGCCGCGCCTTTGTTGCCGCGCTCTTCTTTCACGACCTGCACCAGAAGGATCTGGCGGACCTTGATCACTTCCTGGATCTTGTAGCGGCGCTGGCGCGGCTTTTTGTACTGGTGACGGATTTCTTCCGAGACATCCTCTTCGGCGATCGATTCAATCGCGTCGTCGTCGGAGCTCTCTTCGCCGTCATTGGCGTTTTGCGCATCGTCGCCGTCGCTGTCGACAGCCACATCCTGTGCCGCATCGGTTTCGGCGGAGGTTTCGACCGCCTCGCGCGCTGCCTGTTCGACGACATCGACGACATGGTTCGCGTCATCGGCGCTTTCGCCCACGACCTCCATGCCGGGGATGGCATCGGACACGACGATCTCGGATTTCACCACCTCGTCGCCCGCAGCCTTTTCGGCACGCGGCGAACGGCGGCGGCGCGAGCGGCGCTCGTTGTTTTCTTCGGCTTCGGCGGCTGCGGCGGCAGCGCGCTCTTCCTCGATCAGGGCCTGACGGTCCGCGACGGGAATCTGGTAGTAATCGGGGTGGATTTCCGCGAAGGCCAGAAAGCCGTGACGGTTTCCGCCGTAATCCACAAAGGCCGCCTGAAGGGAAGGCTCGACCCGCGTCACCTTCGCGAGATAAATGTTCCCGGCGAGTTGGCGCTTGTTTATCGTTTCGAAATCAAATTCTTCGACCCGTGTTCCGTCGACCACGACCACCCGAGTTTCCTCGGGATGCGTGGCGTCGATCAGCATTTTCTTTGACATGTATCCGGTTTCCGCGCAGTCCCACGCGCCGGCCCAAAGGCATGGCGGTCACGGGATTGCGGCATGATTGGAGCACGATTGGCGCGCGGCAAACGGCAAAAACAGGGGCCGCGCCATCGCGCGTCCTCTGGTTCGATGCTCGTTCCGATGCGCGATCCATCGCGGCTGTTACCTTTATAGGCCCGTATCGCACTGGCGATGCTGGGCTGCGAAGTCCAAGCTCAGAGGCCCGTTCCGGGCGTGAGCGCTTATTTTCCGCGCGACGCATCGTCTGTCCGCTTCGGCCAAGGGCCAATGCTCGCGCTGAGAAACTGTTGTGGGGCCGGCTATGCCTGAAAAGGGGCCCCCGCATTTCCAAATGTAACGGGGAAAGCACCACCGACACAATGGGTTTTTGACCGTAACGCCTTACCTTCACGCAACTTGGTCAAGGCTTGCGCCCCGCCCTGCTCCGATGCGCACATGCTGCTCGTTCCACATGATGGGCGGATTTTGCGCGAAACCAGCGGAGAATCTGCGGACCCGGCCGCCCTTTTCAGATGCCTCGCAAGATGAGGTTTGCGCCGGTTACCGCCAATCGAGCACGACCCGCGGCAAAGAAACCGCCTTGTGGAATTCGACGCGGCGCTGCGGATATGGCGCGATCCTTGCGGAAACCCGCCAGAACCCTGCAGGAACGCACCCCGCCCGAAGGGCGGAATGCGCAATGCAAATCAATCGCTTAGAGGTAATCGGCGCGGCTCAGGCCGTATTTAGCCATTTTTTCGTTGAGCGTACGGCGCGGCAGGCAAAGCTCGTCCATCACCGCCGAGATGCTGCCCTTGTGGCGGCGCATCGTATTGTCGATCAACATTTTTTCGAAGCTCTCGACATATTCCTTGAGCGGCTTGCCCTCGGTGGTCGTGGCTTCCTGGTTGTCGTCGCCATCCGCAAGCAGAAGCGAGGTGATCGAGCCGGTGCCGCGACGGTTTTGCAAGACCGCACGCTCGGCGACATTGATCAGCTGGCGGACGTTGCCCGGCCAGGGCGCCTGCAGAAGCTGGGCCGCTTCCTGCGCGGTAACCTGCGGCGGCTCGCAACCATATTCGTCCGAGAATTGCTCGGACATGCGGGCGAAAAGCGCGAGGATGTCCTCGCCGCGCGAGCGCAGCGGCGGCAGGGTGATTTTCAGTGCGGAGAGGCGATAGAACAGGTCGGGGCGCAAAGCCTCTTCCAGCTTGCGGCCCTCGGCGCGGGCGTTCGAGATCGCGATGATGCGGGTCTCTGCCGGAATGCCCTGTTCGGCGATGAAAGCCAGCAAGCGCGCCTGAAGCGGCTCGGACAGCATCTCGATATCTTCCAGGCAAAGCGTGCCGCCGCGGGCCTCCTCGACTGCCGGAAGACCGGCCTCGACAGGGCCGAAAAGCTTGGCCGACAGCAGTTCATCCGTATAGGCCGCGCAGGAGATCGGCACGAACTTCTTGGAGGCGCGCGGCCCCACGGCATGAAGCGCATGGGCGACCAGCGTCTTGCCGGTGCCGGTCTCGCCGTCGATCAGGACGTGACCGTCTGCTTGCCCGAGATCAAGAATATCCTCGCGCAGCCGCTCCATCACGGGGCTCACGCCGACGAGTTTCGACATGACCTGCTGGCCCTCGGACAGATCGCGGCGCAGGGCGCGGTTGTCCAAAGTCATGCGGCGGGCCTGCGTCGCGCGCTTGGCAAGCTCGGTCAGACGGTCGGGGTTGAAGGGCTTCTCCATGAAGTCCATCGCGCCAAGACGCATCGCCTCGACCGCCATCGGCACATCGCCGTGGCCGGTGATCATGATGACCGGCAGACCGGAATCGACCCCCATCAGCTTCTTCAGAAGCGTCATCCCGTCCATGCCGGGCATGCGCATATCCGAGATCACCGCGCCGGGCCAATCGGCCCCGATGGTCTTCAGCGCCTCTTCGGCACTCGCGAAAGTCTCGGTCTCGAAGCCGGACAGAACCAACCACTGACTGATCGATTCGCGCATATCCGGTTCGTCATCGACGACCGCTATTTTCATCGTGCGCCTCATCGTCGTCACCTCTCATCTCTCTTTCAAGCCGCAGCCTGCGGCTTGCGTGCTTCGTTTCCGGGCTGATGCAGCGGCAGTTCGACTTCGAACACGGCGCCGGTGCCATCATCTCCGGACAGGTTATGGGCAGTCAGCCTGCCGCCAAAATCCGATACGATCCCAGAAGAAATCGCCAAACCCAAACCGGTTCCCTCGCCCGGCTTCTTTGTCGTGAAGAAAGGCTCGAAAAGCTTCTCCATATCCGACACCCCCGGCCCGTTGTCGCGGACCGACAAATAGGCATGCGCACCCGCGCTGATCCTGATCTCGATCAACGGTTCCTTGACGGATTTGGTGGCGTCGATCGCATTGCGCAAGAGGTTGATGATGACCTGCTCGAGCCGGATGCGGTCGCAATAGACCATCACCGGATAGCGCGGCACGTTGCGGGTGAGCCGGATCGTGCGGTTGCGCAACTGCGGCTCCATCATGCCCAAGGCGCTCGAAAAGGCTGCGCGCAGGTCGACCGCCTCGAAGGCTTCGCCGCCCTTGCGGGCATAGGATTTCAACTGCCGCGTGATCACGCCCATGCGGTCGAGCAGGTCGTCAATGCGCTGGAACGAGGACAAAGCCTCTTCCGAGCGGCCGCGCTGCAAAAGCACACGCGCGCCCGCCAGATAGGTCTTCATCGCGGCAAGCGGCTGGTTCAACTCGTGGCTGACCCCCGCCGACATCTCGCCCAAAGCCGCCAGTTTGGAGCTTTGCTGCACCGATTGCTCGGCAACGCGCAGCTCTTTCTGCATACGCTCGCGCTCGGCGATTTCCATCGTCAGCCGCTGGTTGAGCGCGCGCAGATCCGCGGATTCGCGCATATAGGCGCGGCTTTCGACGCGGGCGCGGCGCGAGAGCAGAAAGAACAGCGCGGCCAAAAGGATCGCGAAGCCCATGATTTCCAGCGCAAGCACGGCATTCACCCGCTCGCGCACGGAATCATAGGTCGAGAAGGAAATCATCCGCCAGCCGCGGAAGGGGATGCGCGTCTCGGACTGCATCACCGCTTTGCCCTGCACATAGGCATCGGGCGGCACCGCCGTCCAATCGGCCGTGACCTGAAAGGCCCGCGCGATCGCCGAGGGAGCCGAGCGCACCGCCAAAGCCTCGGGCAGCGTCAACCCGCGCCAGCGCGGCTCGGTTGCAAGAATGATCGCGCCGCTGCTGTCGGTCACCGCGACCGCATCGGAAATCCCCGCCCAGGACCGCACGATCCGCGACAGATCCGCGCCGACGACGATCACGCCCACCGTGCGCCCGTCCGCGATCATCGCGCGGGAATAGGCGAATTCGTAGCCGCCGCGCTTGGAGGGAGAGACCGTAAAAACCGTATCGCGCGAGCGGAGCGGTTCGACATAGAACGGCTCCTGCACATAATTCGCGCCCAGAAGATTGCGGTCGGTCGCGCCGACCGTGCGCCCCGAGGCGTCCAGAAGCGTGATCGAGGCCGCGCCGATTTCCTTCTGCGCCGTGATCAGCCGCGCAGAGGTCGTGGAGAAATCACCGCTTTGCAGCGCCGAAATCAGCGCCGGATCGCGGGCGAGCAGCAAAGGCACGACTGCGGTGCGCTGCAGTTCCGACAGAAGGTTGCCGGTATAAAGCGCGGAACGCAGCTCGGTCCGGACCTTGGTATTTTCCGAGAAACGCGCGCTGAGCCAGGCATTGGTGAACCAGATGGTACCTGCCGCGACGATCAGCAAAAGGACGATCGCGCCGCGCAGGCTCCAACGGCTGGACAGCAAGGGGCCGGCCGTGCGCACGGAGCCATAGCCGGCCTGCCGCGCGCGCGCGCGGGCACGCGCACCCGACGCGGGGCGTTGGCCCGCCGCGCCCGATGCAGTCTGTGCCTTGTCAGGCAGCGACAAGCCCTCCGACCAGCGCGGCAAAGAGCGTCGCGCCATCGGTATTGCCGTGGACCGGCTCTGCGGCGCGTTCGGGGTGGGGCATCATGCCCAGAACGCGGCGATTCTCGGAGAGGACGCCGGCGATATCGGCGACAGAGCCGTTGATCGCGGGGGTATAGGTAAAGGCGATGCGGCCCTGATCCTTGATTGCGGCAAGGCCCTCGGCGTCGATCTGGTAATTGCCGTCGTGATGCGCGACCGGCAGGCGGATCGACTGGCCCGCGCTGTAACCGGCGGTGAAAGCGCTCTCGGTCGAGGCGACATTCAGCGCGACATCACGGCACAGAAACTTGAGGCCCGCATTGCGCATCAACGCGCCCGGCAGCAGGTTAAGCTCGGTCAAGACTTGGAAACCATTGCAAATTCCCAGAACATAACCGCCGCGGGCCGCATGTTCGCGCACTGCTTTGGCGATCGGCGAATGGGCGGCAATCGCGCCGCAGCGCAGATAGTCCCCGAAGCTGAAGCCGCCCGGCACGGCGACCAGATCGGTCCCTGCGGGCAGGCTGTCGTCCTTGTGCCAGATCTTGACCACGTCGGCTCCGGCCTGATCCAGAGCAACCGCAAGGTCGCGGTCGCAGTTCGAGCCTGGGAAGGTGATGACGGCAGCTTTCATGTCGGGACTCCGCTGAAGTTCGGCTTCGTTTAGCGCCGTTTGCCCTAAACTGCAAAGGTGAAAGCCGCGCGCAAGCCCAAGGCAGCCTTGCACGGGCGGAAGTCCACCGCTCCGCGTCGCGCCTATGATGCAAGGCGCACCAAAGGAAAACGGCCGGACAAGCGTCCGGCCGTTTCCTGTCGTCACAAGGCGGCTTGCGCCAAAAACGCTTAGCCGAGCGCCTTGCCGAGATATTCGTCGACCTTCTCGAGATAGCCCATCGTGCTGAGCCATTTCTGGTCGGGGCCGACCAGCAGCGCGAGGTCTTTGGTCATGAAACCGTCCTCGACCGCCTGCACGGTGACTTTTTCCAGCGTCTGGGCAAAGTTCAGCAGCGCCGCATTGTCGTCCAGTTTCGCGCGGTGCTTGAGGCCGCCGGTCCAGGCAAAGATCGACGCGATCGAGTTGGTCGAGGTCTGGTTGCCCTTCTGGTGCTCGCGGTAGTGGCGCGTCACGGTGCCGTGTGCGGCTTCCGCTTCGACGGTTTTCCCGTCGGGCGTCATCAGAACCGAGGTCATCAGACCCAGCGAGCCGAAGCCCTGCGCAACCGTATCCGACTGCACGTCGCCGTCATAGTTTTTGCACGCCCAGACATAGCCGCCCGACCATTTCAGGTTCGAGGCCACCATGTCGTCGATCAGACGGTGCTCGTAATGGATGCCGGCTTTCTTGAACTTGTCCTCGAACTCGGCCTCGTAGACCTCCTGGAACAGATCCTTGAAGCGGCCGTCATAGGCTTTCAGGATGGTGTTCTTGGTCGAGAGGTAAACCGGATAGCCGCGGTTCAGGCCATAGTTCATCGAAGCACGGGCGAAATCGCGGATCGAATCGTCGAGGTTGTACATCGCCATCGCCACGCCCGAGGACGGCGCGTCAAAGACTTCGTGCTCGATCGTCTCACCGTCTTCGCCGACGAATTTGATCGTCAGCTTGCCCTTGCCGGGGAAGCGGAAATCGGTGGCTTTGTACTGGTCGCCGAAGGCGTGACGGCCGACGATGACCGGCTGGGTCCAATGCGGGACCAGACGCGGCACGTTGCGCGCGATGATCGGCTCGCGGAAGATCACACCGCCAAGGATGTTGCGGATGGTGCCGTTGGGCGATTTCCACATCTTCTTGAGGCCGAATTCCTCGACGCGCTGCTCGTCGGGGGTGATGGTCGCACATTTGACGCCGACGCCGTATTGCTTGATCGCATTGGCCGCATCGATGGTGATCTGGTCGTTGGTGCGGTCACGCTCTTCGATGCCGAGATCGTAATATTTCAGGTCGACATCGAGATAGGGCAGGATCAGCTTTTGCTTGATGAAATCCCAGATGATCCGGGTCATTTCGTCGCCGTCGAGCTCGACGACGGGATTGGCTACCTTGATCTTCGACATCGGTGGTCCCTTCGGTTGGAATTCGCTGACCGCCTCATAAACTGGATCTGTTCAAAAGAAAAGGGTTGTATGCAATCGCATACCGAGGTTTGGCGGTTATTTTAACATTCGCCGCTTTCGGGCGCGGCGGCAAGCCGCCCTGCCCCACCGGCAATCCCCCTCAGCCCGCCAGAAGCGGACGGGCATTTTCGCTCAGATAGACCCAAAGCGCCGGTGCGCCTCGCGAGATCTTGACGCCGACGCGGGAGACGAGCTGGTCGTAGGTCACGCCATATTCCGCCCATGTCCCGCCACCGCAAGCGATATTGAGCGCGACAGGCTGGGCGCGGTCCAGCGCCTTGGCAAAGACCGCATCGGGGCTTTCCGCCGCCTCGAATTCGTCCCAAAGCGCGCGCAGGGTCGCGCCCTGCACCGCCGGAAGCAAACCGTAGATGCGGTCGGCCGCGGCGCGTTCTGCGGCAATCTGGGCCGCGGAATCATGGGCTTTGCCGCCCTGCGCGTGGATCGGAACATCGCCGGTATCGGTCTCGATGATGTCGTGGAGGATCAGCATCCTGATCACCCGCCCGATATCGACCCCTTCCGCCGCGATCCCCGCCTGCCCGAGAACCAACGCATAAAGCGCCAGATGCCAGCTGTGCTCGGCGGAATTCTCGCGACGCGAGCCGTCGCAGAGCAGGCTGGCACGCAGCACGCCCTTCAGGCGGTCGGCATTGGCGAGAAAGGCCAGACGTTTGGCGAAATCGCCCTCGAGCAAGGCCCCGCCCGCGAGAAGCGCTTGGGTCTGGGCGATGGCCTCGGGCCATTCCTGTGCGAAACGGGCAGCCCGGCCGGTGGTGATGTTGTCGCGCACGATTGCCACGTGATCGGGGCGCGGCCGGCCGGACAGCATGACCTGAAACAGCGGCTGGACGTGATCCATGCGCTTGGCGAAGCGCGCCTCGGGGGTCGCGGCCGCCTCGAATTCACGCCATAGCGCGAGGAAGGGCGCACCGTCGGGCAGCAGACCGAAGAGACGCAGGGCCGCAGCCTCTTCGGCGCGGGCCACCGCATCAAGATCGTGGTCAAGGTGGATCGGGTGGTCGCCGCTGTCGATCTCGACTAGATCATGCAGCAGGATCATCGCCAGAACGCGCCCGAGATCGAGCTCCTCCGGCGCGAAGACCAGCGCGAAAAGCGCGACATGCCAGCTGTGTTCGGCAGAGTTTTCCGCGCGGCTGTCATCCATCAACACGCTCGCCCTCTCCACCCTTTTCAGCCGGTCGGCTTCGTCGAGAAAGGCGAAATAAGGGCGGAAATCGGTCATTGTCGGGCGGTCCTTGCGCGTTTGCGCCGAATTTCATCGGTGGAATTGAGCCGCGAGACCACCATCGCCAACAAAAGCGCGGGCCAGATGTAAAAGAGCAAGGGCTCCTGGCTCGTCCCTTCTGCGGCGGGCGGACATGCGGCGGGGATCTGGAGGCCGAGGTGGAACAGCACGCCGCCGATCCACACAATCCCGAGCGCCATCGCCAGCCATTGCTTGCGCCCTGTCGTGATCAGCGCCAGCACCATCACCGGCAGAAAGATCGCGGCGCCGGTCAGATGGTCGGCCATCGACATGCCCGGCACCAGATGGCGGAACTGGTTGAGGTCGGCGGGAATGGCGGCACCGTCCGAAACCGAACAGAACAAAAGCCGCAGCCGTGCCATTTCATGGAGCACGGCTGCAACAAATCCCGGTACGAGCGCGCTGATCAGCCAGAGCGCCCGCGAAAGGGTCAGGATCACCGCGAGGTCTCGGTCAAACGGCGGCGGACATAGCCCTGAACGGTCGAGATCAGCGGCTTCATATGCTCTTCGTCATCACGGAAGAAGTGGTCTGCGCCCTCGACTTCCTCATGGGTGATGGTGATGCCCTTCTGCTCGCGCAGCTTGCCCACCAGCGTGCCGGTGTCTTTGGGCGGCGCGACGCGGTCGGCGGTGCCGTTGATGATCAGCCCCGAGGCCGGACACGGCGCGAGGAAGCTGAAGTCGTACATGTTCGCCGGCGGCGCGACCGAAACAAAGCCGGTGATTTCCGGACGGCGCATCAAAAGCTGCATACCGATCCAGGCGCCGAAGCTGAAGCCCGCGACCCAGCAATGTTTCGAGTTGGGGTTCATCGCCTGCAGGTAATCGAGCGCGGATGCCGCATCCGACAGCTCGCCGATGCCCTGATCGAACTCGCCCTGGCTGCGGCCGACGCCGCGGAAGTTAAAGCGCAGGACGGTGAAGCCCATCTTATGGAAGGCATAGTGCAGGTTGTAGACGACCCGGTTGTTCATCGTCCCGCCAAACTGCGGATGCGGATGAAGGACGATCGCGATCGGTGCGTCCCGCTGCGGCTGCGGATGGTAACGCGCCTCGAGACGACCTTCGGGACCGGGGAAAATGAGTTCAGGCATGGGCATCCTTCAAAATTCGGGTTTCTTGACGCTCTCGCGGCACGGCTTTAGACCTGTATGTGGAAAGCCTGCGCAGAAATGACAAGAATGAGCGAGGTCGGCATCGGTGGGATTAGCCCGAAGCCGGTCGTCGCGTCAATGCGCTCAGCCATCAGCAGTGAGGAAGCACGATGAAACTGTCTACGAAGGGGCGCTACGCGATGGTCGCGCTTGTCGATCTCGCCATTGCGAAGTCGGATGACCTGACCTCGCTGGCCGAGATCTCGGAGCGGCAGGACATCTCGCTTCCCTATCTCGAGCAATTGTTCGTGCGTCTTCGCCGTGCTGGTCTGGTCGAATCGGTGCGCGGTCCGGGCGGCGGCTACCGCCTCGCGCGCGCCCCCGAGACGATCCGCGTCGCCGAAGTCCTTGAAGCGGTGGATGAAACCGTAAGCGCGCTCCATGTCGGCGCGGGCGCGACCGGCGCGATTTCGGGATCGCGGGCGCAGACTTTGTCGAACCGGCTCTGGGAGAGCCTTTCTGCGCATGTCTATGTCTTCCTGCACAATGCCACTCTGGCCGATGTCGCCAAGAACGGCCTGCTGCCCTGCCCTGCCTTGCCCAAGCTTTTCTCGGTTGTGGACGAATAAGACGCGGCTTTCGGCCCGACAAAGGATGTGCGAGGCGGCCTCAAACCGCCTCGTTTCTTTTTTTCACGTGAATCTTCCGGATTCACGTGAAGCGTTCACGCCAGCTCCAAAGCCAGCCGCAAAGCGCCGTCCAGAGGGTTGCCGCGTGCGGGCCGCTGGCTCCAGCGGTCGAACAGGCGGTCGGCAAAGATCGGGCCGAGCCCGCCGGTGAAGGTCACGGGCAAAGGCTCTGCGGGCTGGAGCCGCGCGATCCCTGCCGCGATATGGCTGGTCGCTTGCGCCAGAACCGCCTCGGCCGCAGAGTCGGAGGCATGTTCCAGAAGCTGGCGCGCCTCGCGGGCGAAATCGGCGCCGGTCGCGGTGCGGGCGAAGGCCACGATCGCCTGCGGCCCCTCGAAACGGGCCAAGGTCAGATCGGTCAGCGCCGTTGCCGGTGCCAGCCCGTCGACCGAGCGCAGGACCTCGGACAAAAACAGCCGCCCCATCCAGGCCCCGCTGCCCTCGTCGCCCAGAATGGGCCCCCAACCGCCGATCGTTGCAACCTCCGCGCCGATCTGGCGTGAGAAAACCGAGCCGGTGCCGATGGCCGCAACGATCCCGTCGGCGGCCCCCAAGGCCCCCGCAACCGCCGTCACCGCATCATGCACGACCTTGACGCGCCCGAAGGGCAGCATCGGCCCCAGCCAGTTGCGCGCCCCCGAGATATTCGCCCCCGCCAGACCGAGGCAGGCCGCGACCTCTGCCGGAGCGCGGCCGTCAAGCGCCTGCCCCGCCGTATCCATGATCGCGGCCAAAGCCCCCTCGCGGTCGGACATGACATTGGCGGGACCGCCTTCGCCGCGGCCCAGCACGCGGCCGTCGGCATCGGTCAGAACCGCTCGGCATCCGGTGCCGCCGCCATCAAGTCCCAGAAAAAACTGCATTCTCTTCTCTCCCAAGGGGTCGATCCCCATGCCTTCCCCTCCGGCAGCAATCCGCAAGCGTGACGAAGGCAAACCGGTCGACATATTACCCTTTTAACCAGTGATCATTCTCTTGACGGCATGCCGAAGCGGCTGCAACCTGACATTCGCTAACAGAAGCGGCAGACAAGCCGCAACAGGGAGAGAGAATATGACAGTCCGCAACCTGACGGCTGCCCTTTTTGCGGTCAGCGCACTGACCGCCCCCGCATTTGCGCAAGATGTCACGCTCAACATCGAATCGTGGCGCAATGACGACCTGCCGATCTGGCAGGAGAAAATCATTCCGGCTTTCGAGGCCGCCAATCCCGGCATCAAGCTGAATTTCGCCCCCTCGGCTCCGGCCGAATACAACGCCGTCCTGAACTCGAAACTCGAGGGCGGCTCGGCCGGCGACATCATCACCTGTCGCCCCTTTGACGCCTCGCTGCAACTGTTCGAAAAGGGCCAGCTCGCCGATCTGACCGATCTGTCTGGTATGGCGAATTTCAGCGATGTCGCGAAATCGGGCTGGTCGACGGATGACGGGGCAAAGACCTTCTGCGTGCCGATGGCTTCGGTCATCCACGGCTTCATCTACAACAAAACCGCCTTTGAAGAGCTGGGCCTGACTCCGCCGAAAACCGAAGCGGAATTCTACGCCGCACTCGACAAGATCAAGGAAGGCGGCAACTACATCCCGATGGCGATGGGCACCGCCGACCAGTGGGAAGCCGCGACGATGGGCTACCAGAACATCGGCCCGAACTACTGGCAGGGCGAGGAAGGCCGCAAGGCGCTGATCGCGGGCACCGCCAAGCTGACCGATCCGCAATTCGTGGCCCCGCTGGAACAGCTCGCGAAATGGAAGCCCTATCTCGGCGACGGTTTCGAGGCGCAGACCTATCCCGACAGCCAGAACCTCTTCACGCTGGGTCGCGCGGCGGTCTATCCGGCCGGCTCGTGGGAAATCGGCCCCTTCACGCCCCAGATCGGCGGCGCTTTCGAGATGGGAGCCTTCCCGCCCCCCGTCGCGAAAGAGGGCGACAAATGCTATATCTCGGATCACACCGATATCGGCATCGGCATGAATGCCGCGACCAAGAACCCCGAGCAGGTGAAGGTCTTCCTCGACTGGGTGGCCTCGCCGGAATTCGCGACGCTTTACGCCAATGCCCTGCCGGGCTTCTTCCCGCTCTCGAACGGCGAAATCACGCTTGAGAACCCGCTGGCGCAGGAGTTCATCGGCTGGCGCAAGGATTGCGCTTCGACCATCCGCTCGTCCTACCAGATCCTCTCGCGCGGCACGCCCAACCTCGAAAACGAGATGTGGACGGTTTCGGCTGCGGTCGTGAACGGGACGCTTTCGCCTGCGGACGGCGCCAAACAGCTGCAGGATGGTCTGGACAGCTGGTACAAGCCCGCTAACTAATGACAAGGCCCCCGGGAAACCGGGGGCTGCCTTAACATGTTCAAACGCCCCCATATCCTCGTTTTCCTTGCCCCGGCGGTCATCGTCTATACGCTGATCATGATCCTGCCGCTGTTCGGAACCCTGCAATTGTCGCTGTTTCGCGGCGAAGCCTTCAGCGGCCTCGACAACTTCCGCACGCTTCTGGGAGACCCGCGCTGGAGCGCCTCTTTCTGGAACGCGCTCGGCAACAACCTGTGGTTCTTCATCGTCCATATGCTCGTGCAAAACCCCGTGGGCATCGCTTTGGCCGCGCTTTTGTCGTCGAACCGCCTGCGTGGCGCGGCCTTTTACCGGACGGCGATTTTCGTTCCCACCGTGCTGTCTTTCGTGATCGTGGGCTTCGTCTGGAAGCTGATCCTGTCGCCGCTTTGGGGGATCGCACCCAATATGCTCGATGCGGTCGGGCTGAAGGCTCTGTTCCAGCCCTGGCTCGGCAAAGAGGCCTATGCGCTCACCACTCTGGCGCTGGTCTCGGTCTGGCAATTCGTCGGCATTCCGATGATGCTGATCTATGCCGCGATGATTTCGATCCCCAACGAGGTGATCGAGGCCGCCGAAATGGACGGCATCACCGGCTGGTCGCAATTCTGGAAGGTGAAACTGCCGCTGATCCTTCCGGCGATCGGGATCATCTCGGTCCTGACATTCGTCGGCAACTTCAACGCGTTCGACCTGATCTACGTCAGTCAGGGCGCGCTGGCGGGGCCGAATTTCGCGACCGATATTCTGGGCACGTTCATGTTCCGCACCTTCTTCGGCTTCCAGCTTCAGCTGGGTGATCCCAATATGGGCGCGACCATCGCGAGCGTGATGTTCCTCATCATCCTGATCGGGGTGAGCGGCTATCTGTTCGTCGTCCACCGCCGTCTGCGGAGGTATCAGTTCTGATGCGCGCGAGAACCTTTGGCGCGCATCTCGCGCTGATCATCTATACGCTGATCGCCCTGTTTCCGGTCTGGGTGATCATCATCAACAGCTTCAAGAACCGGCAGGCGATCTTTCGCGACCCGCTGGCTCTGCCCGACAAGGAAAGCTTCAGCCTGATCGGCTATCAGACGGTGATGCAGCAGGGCGATTTCCTGCTCTATTTCCAGAACTCGCTGGTCGTGACGGTGGTCTCGCTCAGCTGCGTCCTGCTCTTCGGCGCCATGGCCGCCTTTGCTTTGTCCGAGTACAAATTCCGCGGCAATACGCTGATGGGGCTTTATCTCGCGCTGGGGATCATGATCCCGATCCGGCTGGGGACGGTCGCGATTTTGCAGGGCATGGTCGCGGCAGGGCTGAACAATACGCTGTTCGCGCTGATCCTCGTCTATACCGCGCAGGGCCTGCCGCTGGCGATCTTCATCCTGTCCGAATTCATGCAAGGGATCTCGGACGACCTGAAATCGGCCGGACGCATGGACGGGCTGTCGGAATATTCGATCTTCTTCCGCCTGATCCTGCCGCTGATCCGTCCGGCTTTGGCGACCGTCGCGGTCTTTACCATGATCCCGATCTGGAACGACCTGTGGTTCCCGCTGATCCTCGCACCGGCGGAATCGGTCAAAACCATCACTCTCGGCACGCAGGTCTTCCTTGGTCAATTCGTGACCAACTGGAACGCGGTGCTGGCGGCACTGACCATGGCGATCCTGCCGGTTCTGGTGCTTTACCTCATCTTCTCGCGGCAATTGATCCGCGGCATTACCTCTGGAGCAGTGAAATGAAGGTTCTGGTCGCAGGGCTCGGCAATATGGGGCGCAGCCATGCGCTTGCATGGGCCAAACAGGAGGGCGCGGAGATCGTGGCCCTCGTGAACCGCTCCGAAGTGCCGCTTCCCGCCGAATTGCAGGGAATCAAACGCTACAGCGATTACGCTCAGGCATTGGCCGAGACCAAGCCCGATCTCGTGGTGGTCGCGACCTATTCGGACAGCCATGCCGAATATGCGATCGCCGCGATGCGGGCGGGGGCGCATGTCTTTGTCGAAAAGCCGCTGGCCACCACGGTCGAGGATGCCGAGCGCGTCGTCGCGGTTTCCCGTGAAACCGGCCGCAAGCTGGTCGTGGGCTATATCCTGCGCCATCACCCCAGCTGGCAGCGCCTGATTAGCGAGGCGCGCGGTCTGGGCGGGCCTTACGTCTTCCGCCTCAACCTCAACCAGCAGTCGTCGGGCCCGACATGGGAGGTCCACAAGGCCCTCATGCAGACCATGTCCCCGATCGTCGATTGCGGCGTCCATTACGTCGATGTGATGTGCCAGATCACCGATGCCGCCCCCGTCGAGGTGCGCGGCATGGGGTTGCGCCTGTCGCAGGAGATCGCCCCCGACATGTATAACTACGGCCACTTCCAGGTCCTTTTCGAGGACGGCTCGGTCGGCTGGTACGAGGCTGGCTGGGGCCCGATGATGTCGGACACCGCCTTCTTCGTGAAGGATGTGGTCAGCCCCAATGGCGCGGTTTCGATCCGGATGCCCGACGACGCGCGTTCGGACGATATCGACACCCATACCCAGACCGCGAAGATCCGCCTGCACAAAGTCGGCCAGCCCGATCAGGACCTGTCGATGCAGGGAGAGCCCGACCATCAGGCGCTCTGCGATGCCGAGGCCGCCTTTATGGCGCTGGTCATTGCCGAGGATCACGACCTGACCCGTCACGGAGCCGATGCCGTCGCCTCGCTCGCGGTCTGCCTTGCGGCCGACCAATCCATCCGCACGGGCCAGCCCGTCCGTCTGAAAGACTAAGATGCACACGCTCGAACTGAAAAACCTGCGCAAGACTTTCGGCAATGTCGAGGTCATCCATGGCGCGAGCCTCTCGGTCGAACCGGGGGAGTTTTGTGTCTTCGTCGGCCCCTCGGGCTGCGGGAAATCCACGCTTTTGCGCATGATCGCGGGGCTGGAGAGTACCGATTCCGGCGATATCCTGATCGGCGACAAACGGGTCAACGATCTCGAACCCTCCAAGCGCGAGATCGCGATGGTCTTCCAAAGCTACGCGCTTTACCCGCATCTGACGGTGGCGGGGAATATGGGACTGGCGCTGAAACAGGCGGGTATGCCCAAGGCCGAGATCGAGGCCGCGGTCAATCGCGCCGCCGACATGCTCTCGCTCGGCCCGCTTTTGCAGCGCCGCCCGTCCGAGCTGTCGGGCGGCCAGCGCCAGCGCGTCGCGATCGGCCGCGCCATCGTGCGCACGCCGAAGCTGTTTTTGTTCGACGAGCCGCTCTCGAACCTCGATGCCGCCTTGCGCGGCCAGACGCGGATCGAACTGGCGAAACTGCACCGCGAATTGGGCGCGACCATGGTCTATGTCACCCATGATCAGGTCGAGGCGATGACTTTGGCCGACCGGATCGTCGTTTTGAACGCCGGCCGGATCGAACAGGTCGGCGCGCCCATGGATCTTTACAACCGTCCGGCCAACCGCTTCGTCGCGGGCTTCATCGGCTCGCCCAAGATGAACTTTCTCGCGGTGGACAAAATCGCCTGCAATGCCCCCGAAGGCGCGACCGAACTGGGCATCCGCCCCGAACATGTCGTGATTGCCGATGCCGGCATTCCCGCCAAGGTCAGCCATGTCGAGCGTCTGGGCCATGAAACCGTGGTCTATGCCGAAACCGCCGCCGGTCTGGTCTCGGTCCGCCTGAGCGGCGAGCATGATCTGCCGGTCGATCAGGCGATCCACCTGCAGCCGGATCCCGCGCGCAGCCATTGGTTCAATTCTGCGGGCGAGCGCCTGTAACACCCGTTCCGACGCGGATATTTCGACATGAAAGATGGGGCGGTGGCGCGACTGGGCGTCATCGCCCTGTCGCAGTTTCTTGCGATTTCCCTTTGCGGGCCCTATATGCGGCTTTTCCGTTCAGTTTCCAAAGGGTTCTCCAGATGTCGGCCTTGCAGACGCCCTACTACCTCATTGACCAGGCGCTTCTGCGCCGGAACATGGAGAAGATTGCCCAGCTTCGCGAGGCATCGGGGGCGAAATGCCTGCTGGCGCTGAAATGCTTTGCGACCTGGTCTGCCTTCGATTTCATGCGCCCCTTCATGGACGGCACGACCTCGTCCTCGCTCTACGAGCTGCGGCTGGGCCGCGAGGAATTCGGCAAGGAAACCCATGCCTATTCCGTGGGTTGGGCCGATCACGAGATCGACGAGGCGGTGTCTTACGCCGACAAGATCATCTTCAACTCGCTGGGTCAGCTTGACCGTTTCGGCGGGAAAGCCGCGGGAATCGCGACCGGTCTGCGCCTGAACCCGCGCTTCTCGACCAGCGGTTTCGATCTCGCCGATCCCGCCCGCCCCTTCTCGCGTCTGGGCGAATGGGATCCGGGCAAACTGAACGCCGCGCTCGACCGCATTTCGGGCGTGATGATCCATTACAACTGCGAGAATCGCGATTTCGCGCTCTTCGACCAGCAGCTGACGCGAATCGAGACGGAGTTCGGCTCCTTCCTCGAAAAGCTTGACTGGGTCAGCCTTGGCGGCGGCATCCATTTCACCGGCGAAGATTACCCGCTGGAAGAGCTGGCGGCGCGTTTGCGGGCCTTCCAGAACCGTTTCGGGGTGCAGGTCTTTCTGGAACCGGGCGAGGCGAGCATCACCGGTTCGACCACGCTCGAGGTCTCGGTTCTCGATATCATCAACAACGGCAAGGATGTCGCCATCGTCGACAGCTCGATCGAGGCCCATATGCTGGACCTGCTGATCTATCGCGAGACCGCGAAACTGCCGCAGGAAGGGGATCACCCCTATCAGATCGCTGGCAAAACCTGCCTTGCCGGTGATATTTTCGGTGATGCCAGCTTTACCAGCCCGCTTTCCATCGGCGACCGCATCAGCATCAAGGATGCGGCCGGTTACACGATGGTCAAGAAAAACTGGTTCAACGGCGTGGCAATGCCGTCCATCGCGATCAAGGAGGAAGACGGAACCATCCGTCTCGTCCGTGATTTTTCTTACGACGACTACAAGAGCAGCCTGTCCTGAGCTGCTTGAAAGGAGACTGAATTGGCCAAAAACGTTCTCATCATCGGCGCCGGCGGCGTCGCACAGGTGACAGCGCATAAGATCGCTCAAAACGCGTCCGAGTTTGGCGCTTTGCATATCGCCAGCCGGACCCAGTCCAAGGCGGATGATATTATCGCCAGCCTTCGGGCCAAGGGCCATCAGGCCGAATTTACGTCTCATCCGCTCGACGCGATGGATACGGCCGCCGTGGCCGCGCTCATCCGCAAGCTGGGCATCGATATCGTCATCAACGTGGGCTCCGCCTTCGTGAACATGACCGTTCTGGAGGGCTGTATCGAAACCGGTGCGGCCTATATCGACACGGCCATCCACGAGGATCCCGCCAAGGTTTGCGAGACCCCGCCGTGGTACGGCAACTATGAATGGAAGCGTCGCGAGGCCGCCGAAAAGGCCGGCGTCACCGCCATTCTGGGCGCGGGTTTCGATCCGGGCGTAGTGAACGCCTATGCGCGTCTGGCCGAGGACGAGTATTTCGATACCGTCGAATCGATCGATATCGTCGATATCAACGCAGGCTCGCATGGCCGCTATTTCGCGACCAACTTCGACCCCGAGATCAACTTCCGCGAATTCACCGGCACGGTCTATTCGTGGCAGAAAGGCGCCTGGCAAGAGAACAAGATGTTCGAGGTCGGCCGCGAATGGGATCTGCCGGTCGTCGGCAAACAGACCGCCTATCTCTCGGGCCATGACGAGGTTCACAGCCTTTCGGCGCGCTATCCGCAAGCCGATGTGCGCTTCTGGATGGGTTTTGGCGCGCATTACATCAACGTCTTCACGGTGCTGCAAAGCCTCGGGCTTTTGTCCGAGCAGCCGGTCAAAACCGCCGAGGGCCTCGAGGTCGTACCGCTGAAAGTCGTCAAGGCGGTGCTGCCCGATCCGGCAAGCCTTGCGCCCGATTACACCGGCAAGACCTGCATCGGCGATGTCGTGAAAGGGACCAAGGACGGCAAGCCCGGCGAGGTCTTCATCTATAACGTCGCCGACCACAAAGAGGCTTTCGAGGAAGTCGGAAGTCAGGGGATCAGCTATACGGCCGGCGTTCCTCCGGTTGCGGCGGCGATTTTGGTCGCGCGCGGGACGTGGGACGTCAAGAAAATGGCCAATGTCGAAGAGCTGCCCGCGCGGCCCTTCCTCGAGCTTCTGGGCGAGCTGGGCCTGCCGACCCGCGTCATCGACGCAACCGGCGACCACCCGATCTGAGGCCCCGCGCCTTTACAAAAGACCAAACCGGACGCCCACTCGGGTGTCCGGTTTTTTTTGCCCTGCCACCTTAGTCGCGCCGCAGCGGTGACGATGCGCAAAGTTCTGGAACAGGGCGAAAGTCATGGCATGATTGCGTCACCCTCGACCAGAGAATCGCGTCATGAACCTAGCGACCACCCCGCGCCTGCGTATCGGCTTCCTGCTGGCACCGCGCTTTACCCTTTCGGCCTTCGCGACTTTCGTCGACGTACTGCGTTTGGCCGCCGATGATGGCGACGGCTCGCGACCGATCCGTTGCCGCTGGACGGTTCTGTCGCGCGACATGACGCCGATCCAATCGTCCTGCGGCATCAAGATCCAGCCCGAGGAGCCCTTGGGCGATCCCTCGCGCTTCGACTATATCGTGACCGTGGGCGGGCTCATCGATCCCGCGACGACGCTCAGCCCCGAGGCCGCCGCCTTTCTCAAACGCGCGGCCGAGGCCCGTGTGTCGCTGGCGGGCATTTGCACGGGGGTTTTCGCTTTGGCCCGCTGCGGCCTGATGGACGGCTACCGCAGCTGTGTGAGCTGGTTTCACCACGAGGATTTTCTGTCGGAATTCGAGAAAATGCGTCCGGTCTCCGACCAGATTTTCGTCGTCGACCGCGACCGGCTGTCTTGCTCGGGCGGGGTCAGCGCGGCCCATCTCGCGGCCTTTCTCGTCGATCGCCATATCGGTCGCGCGGCGGCACGCAAAGCGCTGTCGATCCTGATGATCGACGAGGCTTTGACCGGCGACCGTCCGCAGCCGGGCCTGCCGCTGGAGCTGACGGCGCGCGATCCTTTGGTGCGCCGTGCGCTGCTCGCAATGCAGCAAAACCTCCATGCGCCGCTGTCCATTGCGCGAATTGCCCGCGATCTCGGCGTCGGACGGCGCAAACTGGAGCGGCATTTCAGCGCTGATCTCGGCGTACCGCCTGCCGATGCCTCGATCCGCATCCGGCTGGCGCAGGCGCGGCTTTTGCTGCGCCAAAGCAGCCATACGATCACCCGAATTGCCGAGGAAACCGGTTTTTGCGATGCCTCGCATCTCATCCGTGTCTTCCGCGAGGCGACGGGCGTCACCCCCGACCAATGGCGTCAAAGCGAGCAGGGAATGACCACAGAAGGGTGAGCAGGGCCAGACCGGCTAACCTCGTGTTAAGATCTTGCTGCTATGGAGGTCGCACCGCAGGCCCCCATAGCAGGAGATCTCCTTTGAAACATCTGTTCCCCGCCCTCGCCCTGATCCTCACCTTTGGAGCCGGTCAGGCCATGGCCGAGAACCGCGTCGTCACCTTCCAGAACCTCTCGGGACAGGCGATCGAGGCCCTTTTCGGCTCGAATACCGGCACAAATGACTGGGAAGAAGACCTCTTGGGCGACGGCACGCTTGGCATCGACGAGGAAATCGACGTGAACTTCGATGACGGCACCGGCTCTTGCGCCTTCGACTTCAAGGCGGTCTATGCCGACGGCTCCGAAGGAGTTCTCCCGAATGTCGATGTCTGCTCCATCGCAAGCGTGACCATAGAATAATGCGCCCGAAGGGCCGGAACTTGGAGCTGTGGGTACAAGCTCCGTGGTTCGGTCTGATATTTCGCACGGCACAGCAGATCCGCCATGCAATGCGTGAACTGCGCAAATTGGCGCCAAGCGCCTTTTCAGGGAAGGGCCGGATGTAACCTGCCCTGCCAATCCGAAAGGGCCCGAACACGGCAGAAACTCCGAAGCACTTTGGTGCGTCGGGGCTGTCGCTGATCTGAGGTATCAGGCCAAAGGCTCCCTTGGACTGCAGCCTTCGTGATGATCGAGGGCCGAGCAGCGCAATGCGCCGTTCAAAGCAGAAGATCGCTCTGCGGCGCGGCACCCCGCAGAGCGTGAACAGTTGGCAGACAAGTCGCCCCAGCAACAGGGCGGGCGTCGGGTCATGGGCCGGCGTCTGGCAAAACGAGCTGCGCAAAGGCAGCGCGATAATCGCACTATGAAAGAAATTCACCTGACATTGGCAATTTTTTATTCGTTTTTAACGCCTTACAGACCATTATTAACAGCAATCAACCTATCGATTTAGACAGGAAACCGGGGAGACAACTCGCGCGTTATTTCCCGTAACCAGTACGAAACATGTTCTTAATGGGTGCTGTGTTAGGTGACCGAGCAAACCATGCTTTGCCGGTCACTTGGCAGTTGAAAGCGTTACCACCACCAATCATGCCCCCCTCCCTGCGACGGGGGCATGATTGATTTTCGCGGTGGAGTTTGTTGCCGCCCGTGTTCTTCAGCGCAGACCGTATGTCGCGGGTACAAGCCGCGCGTTCAGGGCAAAAACGCCACCGCGCGGCGCTGATCACCCAATCGACACGCCAAAGCTCCGCTTGCCCTGAAGTCGGCCCTTCCTACCCTGGCGCAGTTTTGCTCGCAGGCCAAAGCTCCCCGTCAAGCCCCGTTCGGCCAAGCGTAACGCGCGTGCTATCCTCGCCGCCGCAATCGGGTTCGCGATAAATGAACAGACGGTGGATTTTGAAACCCCTGATCTCGATGAAATCGCACCAATAGCCCGCATGGGTAACGCCCGCACGCCATTCGCTGCCGCTTGTTTTTCTACCGTCGCTCGTGCGCTCCAGAACCATGTTATCGCCCTAGGTGCTCGCGTTGACATAGGCGTCGTCATGGCTGATCTGCGCAAAAATGCCGGTGTCGGCATCAAGGAGGCGCATATAGTCCGCCCGCCCCGCCCGATTCCCCATCTCGGGAAACAGGCCCGAGCATGATCGTCGAGGAGCGCAAGGAAATCGCCGCCGCGATCACGGCGCAACGGATATTCCGAGGCGACCGCCTTGCGTTGTTCGGATGTCATCGGGACCACCGGATAGCCGCCGTCTTCCGTGATCGTCATGCCTCTTTCGTCACTGGAGCCGTTGCCGCCTCACCCCTGCCGGGGGACTTGACCTTGGTTCGCGCCCGAGTCGAAAGATATTATCACATAAATAATATATTTTAATTGACACATCCCCGCCTTTCCCGCCAACCTGATTCCATGCGGCCCGACCGTATGGACGCCCGGCGAAGGAGGAGCTCACCGATGTCCGCAGATTACACGACCGATGTGCTGATTGTCGGCAGCGGCCCCGCCGGCTCGACCTGTGCGGCGCTGCTGGGTACCTACGGCATCGCGAACATGGTGGTGTCGCGCTTCGGCTGGCTGGCCGATACGCCGCGCGCCCATATCACCAACCAGCGCACGATGGAGGTCCTGCGCGATCTCGGCCTCGAGGAGGAAGCCGTCTCGGTCTCCTCGCATCAGGATCTCATGGCCAACAACGTCTTTTGCCATTCGCTCGCCGGCGAGGAGTTCGGGCGGCTTTTGTCCTGGGGCAACCATCCGGCGCGCAAGGCCGATTAAACGCTCGCGAGCCCGACCGAGATGTGCGACATTCCCCAGACCTATCTCGAGCCGATCCTGTACAAAGCGGCGGCCAAACGCGGTAGCAAGATCCGCATGAATGCCGAATTCGTCGGGCTGGAGCAGGACGACGACGGCGTCACCGCCACGATCCGCGACCGGCTGAACGACACCACCTTCACCGTGCGGGCGAAATATCTGGTCGGCGCGGATGGCGCGCGCTCGGTCGTGGCCGAGGCCGTCAAACTGCCGATGGAGGGCAAGACAGGACTGTCGGCATCGACCAATGTCATCTTCGAGGCAGATCTGTCGCGCTATGTCCTCCACCGCCCGAGCGTCCTCTACTGGGTGCTTCAGCCCGGCTCGAACATCGGCGGCATCGGCGCAGGCGTGATCCGCATGGTCCGGCCATGGACGGTTTGGCAGGCGATCTGGGGCGTCGACATGGAAAAGGCCGAAACCAATATCACCAAAGCCGAGGCCGAAATCGCCCTGCGCCAGATGATCGGCGACACCGAAATCCCGCTCGAGGTGAAATCGACCGCCGTCTGGACCGTCAACAACATGTATGCGGGGCGCTATTCGGCGGGGCGGGTTTTCTGCATGGGCGATGCGGTCCATCGCCATCCGCCGCTCAACGGGCTCGGCTCGAATACCTCGGTGCAGGATGCGTTCAATCTGGGCTGGAAGCTGGCCGCCGTCATCAAGGGTCAGGCCGCGCCCGCGCTGCTCGACAGCTATTCGGCCGAGCGTCAGCCGGTCGGCAAGCAGATCGTGACCCGCGCCAACAACAGCATCGCCGATTACCCGCCGATTTTCGAGGCGATCGGGCTGTTGTCCTCGCCCGATCCCGAGGAGGCCAACCGCCGGATCGCGGCGCGCAAGGAGGCGACTCCCGAAGGCGCGGCGCGGCGCAAGCGCATCAACGAGGCGATCCAGAAGAAGAATTACGAATTCAACACCCATGGCGTCGAGATGGGGCAGCGCTACCGCGACAGCACGGCCGTCGTGCCCGACGGCACGCCCGAGCCCGCCTATCTGCGCGACCCCGAGCTTTACTATCAGGCTACGACATGGCCCGGCGCGCGTCTGCCGCATGTCTGGCTCGAGCATCGGGGCGCGCGCAAATCGACGCTGGATCTATGCGGTCACGGCCGCTTCACCCTGCTGACCGGCATCGGCGGAGAGGCGTGGATCGAGGCCGCCCGCACCGTCGCGCAGCATTACGGCATCGCGCTTGAGGGGCTGAGCATCGGGCCGGACGGCTCGGATGCGATGGATATTTACGCCGATTGGTTCCGCATCAGCGAGATTGCCGAAGAGGGCTGCATTCTCGTGCGCCCCGACCACCATATCGCATGGCGCTCGGCGGGGATGGTGGGTGATGCCACGGCGGCGCTTTCGGGGGTGATGGGCAAGATCCTCGGGCGCGGCTGAGAATGGCGCGGGAGGGCGCGGTCAGGCCGCCTCGCCCTCGTGACGTTTGACCACGCCCGAGGCGATGATGATGCGCGTGGTATGGGCGAGATGCTCGCGCATCAGCGCCAAGGCGCGCGGATTGTCGCGGGCGATCACCGCATCGGCCAGCGCCTGATGTTCGCCGCAAAGATCGCGGTTCTTTTCGAGATCGAGAGGGACGGAAATGCGGCGGTAGCGCTCCGATTGCTGGTAAAGCGTCCCGCGCAGCTTCAAGAGCCAAGGGCTGGTGCAACTGGCGACCAGCGCCTCGTGAAAGCGCTTGTGGGTCTCGGCCCATGTGGGGTCGAGGCTGTCGGGATCGGCCGGATCGTGCAGCGGCAGGCGGTTCAGCTCGAACAGGGTCGCGACAATCGCCGCTTCCCATTTGAGATCGCCATGCGCCATCGCATCGGCAAGGCAGAGCCCCTCGATCGTGGCGCGCACGGCGGTGATGTCTTCAAGTTCGGCCTCGGCAATCGCGGCGACGCGAAAGCCTTTGCGCGGCTCGGCGGCGACCAGACCCTCGGCGGTCAGCCGCGACAGAGCCTCGCGCACCGCGCCGAGGCTGAAGCCGAAGCCCGCGCAAAGATCGGCGATGATCAGCTTTTGGCCCGGCAAAAGGCGGCAGGCCATGATCTCGGCCTGAATGCGGTGATAAGCTTCGGCGGTCAGGCTCCCGCTTTGGGGTTTGGGCATGCGTCGCTCCGAAGCATCTGGGGAATTGCAACCTTCAGGTTGAACGCTTTTTACCGCTCAATTCAAGGTTATCCGCATAATAAAGCACGAAACCATTAAAAATATATTATTTCTTGACAGGCCGGAGCAGCCGATTCTAGCCTTGAGCAACCAAGAGGGGGATCTGCGATGCGGTTTGTTTCCTACGAGGATGGCGGGCGGAACGGCATTGCCGTGGCCACGGACGGCGCGGCAAACGGCCCGTGGAAGGGCCTGCGCGAGGGCAATGTCGGCTGGCCCGGAACGCTGCAATCGCTGATCGAAACCGGCGGCGATGCCTTGGCGAAGGCCGGCAAGGCGCTCGCCTCCGCGCCCGAAATCGATCTGGCACGCATGCGGCTGTTGCCGCCGCTGTCCCATCCCGAAAAAATTATCTGCATCGGGCTGAACTATCACGACCACTCCGCCGAAAGCGGCTTTCAGCAGCCCGATTACCCGACCGTCTTCGGCCGCTTCAACTCGAGCCTGATCGCCCACGGCGCGCCGATCTTGCGACCCGCCTTCTCCGAGCAGCTCGATTACGAGGGCGAGTTGGCGGCCGTCATCGGCAAGCCCGCCTTCGAGGTGTCGGAAGCCGAGGCGCTCGAGCATGTCGCGGGCTATTCGATCTTCAACGATGCCTCGATCCGCGACTACCAGTTCAAATCGCCGCAATGGACGCCGGGCAAGAATTTCGATGATACCGGCGCTTTCGGGCCGCATTTCATCACCGCAGATGCCCTGCCCGCCGGCTGCGATGGGCTGATGCTGCGCACGCGGCTGAACGGGGCGGTCGTGCAGGAGGCCTCGATCAGCGACATGGTTTTTTCCGTCGCGCAGCTGGTCTCGATCCTGTCGTCCTTCATGACGCTCAAGCCCGGCGATGTTGTGGTGACTGGCACGCCGGCTGGCGTGGGTCTGGCCCGCAAGCCGCCGCTCTGGATGCGTGACGGCGATACGGTCGAGGTCGAAATCGACAAGATCGGCCTGTTGTCCAACCCCGTCCGCGACCGCTGACCAGCTCAATCAGCGAGGGGCGGCCCGCCCCCGTTTCGCCCCATGTCCGCAGGAGGAGCCCGACATGACCGCGATTACCGGCAAAGTCGAGATTGTGAAGCGCCCGGGCGAGCTCGGCATCCATTCGATGGATACGTTCAACATGGTGGTGCCGGACCTGCAGCAGGCCGAAACCTTCTACAAGACCTTCGGACTGGATGTGCGCGAAGAGGGCAACAACCTCGGCCTTTACACCTTCGGTAGCGGGCACCGCTGGGGCTCGATCGGCGAGGGGCTGCGCAAAAAGCTGAACTATCTGACATTCGCGGTTTTCGAGGAGGATTTCGAACCGATCAAGCGTCGCGTCGAAGCCGAGGGCATCCGTTTGCTCGATGCGCCGCGCGGATTGGAATCGGAGGGGATCTGGTTTTACGACCACAACGGCGTGCTGATCGAGCTGAAGATCTCCGAGAAAACCTCGCCCAATGTGAAATCCGCCTTCGACATGACAAGCGTGCCGGGCGGGGTGGCGGGCGCTCCGCAAAGATCGCAAGCCGGCAAGGTCCGGCCCCTGCGTCTGGCTCATGTGCTGGTCTTCACAGCCGATGTGCCGCAAGCGATCGCCTTTTACAGCCGCGTTCTGGGGCCGCGGCTGTCGGACCGTTCGGGTGACGGGATCTGCTTCATGCACGGCATCCACGGCTCGGACCACCATCTGATCGCATTTGCAAAATCATCGGCTCCGGGGCTGCATCATTGCAGCTGGGATGTCGGTTCGATCAACGAGATCGGCAAAGGCGCGATGCAAATGGCCGAAAAGGGCTTCCAGAAAGGCTGGGGGCTCGGACGCCATGTGCTCGGTTCGAACTACTTCCACTATGTGCGCGATCCCTGGGGCAGCTATTCGGAATACTCGGCCGATATCGACTACATCCCCGCGACCTGCGACTGGGAATCGGGCGATTACCCGCCCGAGGATTCGCTTTATCTCTGGGGACCCGATCTGCCCGAGGATTTCGTGGTCAATCACGAAGCCCAAAACTGAAGGCCGTTAGTCTTTCGGCAAGATCGCCTCTATACGGCGGGCAAGCAGGGCCGCAAGTTCCGACGCATTCGCACCCGCACCGAAGATCGGCGTGCCGATGCCGAAACAACGGCTGGCCCGCAAATCCCCCGCCACGACCGGATCGAAACCGATGCGCGAGACCAGCTCCGCCACGACCGCATTGGCTGCATCGTCATTGCCCGCCAAAGCCATCGCCCGACGCCCGACATCGCCTGCAGGGCGGGCGTCCTGTTCGAATTCGTGATAGCCCATATGGTTGAAGCCGCGCACGACGCGCGCCTGCGGCAGATAGGCCTGAATGATCTCGCTGCTCGATAGCGGGCTGTCGAATTCGGGCAGATTACCCTCGGTCTGGGGCCAGTAATTCATCGCATCGACGGTGATCTTGCCCGCGAATGCCGCTGGATCGAGCATGCGGTATTTGCCGAGCGGCAGCGCGAGGATCACCATGTCGCTGCCCGCCACGAGATCGGCTGCGGTTTCGGCCCGTGCGCCGGGGGCGGTGAATTCGAGCAGCAGCGCGATCTCGGCAGGCGGTTTGGCGGTCGCCACGCCGACATCATAGCCCGCCTTGACCGCGAGCCGCGCAAGAGCGGTTCCGATCCGCCCCGCGCCGAGAATGCCGATGACCGGATCAGCCATCGGTCGCCGCGGCCTTGCCGCCCTTCAGCGCCGCATCGACCAGCGGTTTGACCTTGGTGCCCAAAAGCTCGATCGAGCGCAGGAAGTCTTTGTGCGGCATCTGTCCGACATCCATCTGGATGAAATGGCGCATATGACCCAGCACCTTCTGCTGCATCACGATCCGCTCCGCGACCTCTTCGGGCGCACCGACCATCAGCGCGCCCATCCCCTCGGTCTCGCGGTCGAAATTCGAGCGCGGCGGCGGCGCGAAACCGCGGATCTTGCCCAACTGCTCCATCGTCGCATGCCAGTGCTTCCAGAAGAAATCTTTGGCCGTCTTGCTGTCCTCGCCGATATAACCCGGACAGGCGACCGAGACTTTGAGCACCTCGGCGGGAATGCCGCTATGCGCGCCCGCCTTGCGGTAGAGATCGGCCAGAGGCGCGAAACGGTCGGCCATACCGCCGATGATCGCATAGGAAATCGGCAGGGCCGACATGCCCGCGCGGATCGAGGATTGCGGATTGCCTCCGGTCGCCAGCCAGATCGTCAAGCGGCCGCTGTCGGGGCGCGGCACGACAAGAGCCTCGTTGAGCGCGGCGCGGAATTTGCCCTCCCAAGTGATGCGGGGCGCGTCGTTGATCTGCAGCAGCAAGTCGAGCTTTTCGGCATAAAGCTCGTCGTAATCGCGCAGGCTATGGCCGAAAAGCGGAAAAGATTCCGTCGAGGAGCCGCGCCCTGCCGTAATCTCGGCGCGCCCGTTGGACAGAGCATCGAGCGTGGCGAATTGCTGGTAGACGCGCACGGGATCATCGGTGCTCAGGACCGTCACCGCACTGCCGAGTTTGATCCGCTTGGTGGTCGAGGCCGCCGCCCCCAGAATGACCGTCGCGGCCGAGGCGGGCATCTCGTGGGTGTGGTGCTCTCCGATGCCGAAATAATCCAGACCCACCTCGTCGGCGAGCTGGATCGCCTCGAGCAGGTTGCGCGTCGCCTGCGCGGTCGAGCCAAGCCCGCCCGTCGCCGGATCGATTTGCACATCGCCAAAGCTGTAAACGCCGAGTTCCATCCTGATCTCCTTGATCAACCATCGACCGGAGATCCGGCAGGTCGTCTTTGTGTTTCGCAACCAACCCCCGCCCCTGCACGGGGTTCCTTGGGGAGTCGGGGCCCCGCGATCCTATTGCGCGGCCGCGGCACTGCTTTCTGCGGGATCCTTCATGCTGGGCGCGATCCCCAAAGTCGCCAACAGCTCGGCCGCCGCCGCCCGCCCTGCGCGATTGGCCCCGATGGTCGAGGCCGAGGGCCCGTAACCCACCAGATGCACGCGCGGCTCTTTTGCCACTTCGGTCGCGAGCCGCCCGCCCATGATGATGCCGCCGTTCGGCTCGCGCAGATCGAGCGGCGCAAGATGGTCGAGCGCGCTGCGAAACCCCGTCGCCCACAGAATGACGTCGACCGCCTGCTCGCGGCCATCCGCCCATTTGACGCCGGTCTCGGTGATTTCGTCGAACATCGGCAGCCGGTCCAGCACCCCCCGCCCTTCGGCTTCGCGCAGAGCAGGCGTCCAGGGCAGACCCGTCACCGAGACGACCGAACCGGGGACCAGCCCTTCCCGGACGCGCTTTTCCACCATGGCCACGGCCTCGCGGCCTGCATCGGCGGTGAATTTGTCCTCGCGGAACACCGGCGGACGGCGGGTGATCCAGAAAGTCTGGGCCAGCCGCGAGATCTCGGTGAGATGCTGCACCGCCGAGATACCCGCCCCGATGATCGCAACCCGCAGGCCCGCAAATTCCTCGGGGCCGCGATAGTCATGGCTGTGCATGATGCGCCCCCCAAAGCGGTCCGCACCGGGAATCTCGGGGATATTGGGGTTCTCCCATGTGCCGGTCGCATTGATGATGCCGCGCGCCGAAAAGGCCGGACCATCGGTCTCCACCCGAAAACGCTCGCCACGCGGACAGACCACGCGCACGCGCTGCGGGCGCAGCACCGGCAAGGCGTAAAGCGCCTCGTAGCGGGCGAAATAGCGCGGCACCGCTTCGGCGGCTTTGACCTCGCGCTGGCCCTGATCGACCACATCGGCAAAGGCCAGACCGGGCAGGTCGTGGACCGCATTCACGGTGCTGAGCGTGAGCGTCGGCCAGCGGTGCTGCCACGCGCCGCCCGCCTGGGGATTGGCATCGAGAACGGCGAAGCCCGTCCCCGCCTCCAGCCCCAGCCGCTTGAGCCAATAGGCCGAAGACAGCCCCGCCTGCCCCGCCCCGATCACGACGATCTCGGTCTTCCGAATGATCCTTGCCCGCGCCGGAGCGGCACTCTCGTTGGTCTGCATCGGTCTTGCTTTCTTCCCTCGCGGCCCGCGCGACAGGCCCCCCCGCGATGATATATGAGACATATGCCGAGGCAAACCCGAAGCCGCCGACGGGCAAAGCCGCCGCGCAGCAAATCAACCCTAACCCCGAAGATAATGCTGCATATTGATGATTTTATCACGCATCACGCCAATTTGTTTGCGGCATGCGAATTGGCACAAGTATAAGTTGATTAAAGAGCCAGGCTCGGTTTTATGCGCGCCAAGCTGATACATTCGTCAATTGCGCCGCCCGCCCTTTCGGGGCCGCGGCGCGCTTTGCGCGCTTGTGCGAAAACTCTGATGGAGACTCCCGATGCCCACCACCCCGACCTGGATTTACCTCGGAAACGACAGCACCCAGATCAATCCGAGCGGCGGGGTCACAGGTACGACATTGGCGCAAGCGCAAGGCGTCGTCGGTAAAAGTTTTTCGGGCAGTGATATGCAGGGCGTGATGGTCTCGGGCAATCCGACCAACAGCAATGAAACGAACTTCGCACGCGGCATTGATGAGCTCACCTATTCGCTGGCCGACGAAAACGGCACGGGCACGAGCAGCTATACCAGCGTCTATACCAGCCATGTCGTGGTCAATACCGCGGTCTCTGTCGCGCGTGCCGATGCAAACAACCCCGGGGCGGTCATCCGCGATACGATCAATCTGCGCGGCGTCATCATCCAGATGGAGAATGGCGATTTCTTCATGCGGCCCTTTTATACCGATACTGCGCAGTGGAACGACACTCTGCGCAATTGGGGCGTGACGGGGATCACAATCGGCGCAATCGACACAAGCAGCGGGTCGACTGCGACCGATGCCGCAACCGGCGGGTTGAACGCCGCGGCCAGTTTCAACCCGATTTTCTTCAATCAAGGCACCTTTGTTCCGTGTTTCGTGGCCGGCACGCTGATCGCGACCGAATTCGGTTCTCGTCCGGTCGAAACCCTGGTTGCGGGCGATTGCGTCTGGACGCGCGACAACGGATTGCAGCCCATCCGCTGGATCGGCGCGCGCCATCTTGACGCGATGGCCCTGAACCGCGCGGCCAAGCTCAAGCCGATCCGCATCCGCGCCCATGCCTTGGCGCCGCAAACGCCCTCGACCGACCTGTTGGTCTCGCCCCAGCACCGCGTCCTTTTGCACTCGCGCACCGCACAAAAGCTTTTCGGGACCGATCAGGTTCTTGTCGCCGCCAAGCAATTGCTGGCGCTGGACGGGGTCGAAATTGCCGAGGACCTCGCAGAGGTCACCTATGTCCACATCCTCTTCGACCAGCACGAGATCGTGCGGTCGAATGATGTCGAGACGGAATCGCTCTATACCGGCCCCGAGGCCTTGCGTTCGGTCGGCCCCGCCGCGCGCGAGGAGATCCTCACGCTCTTCCCCGAGCTCGAAGACCCCGCATTCCTGCCGCAACCGGCGCGGCGTCTTCTGACCGGTCGCGAGGCGCGCGCGCTGGTGCGTCGCCACATCAACAACAACCGCAATCTGGTCCCGAACGAGCCACGACCGTCCTGAGCGACGGGCAACTGCCGCGCCCACTTCATAACACCAGAGTTATGTTTTGACGACTCTAGGGGTGGAAAAAGGAAAGTTTCAGTTTCCACCACTAACCGCATGGATTCACGATAAAATCAGATCCGCATAGGACTATTCGGGACGGCTCCGGCCGAGTGGATAAGGCTCCAGCGCAACCAGATCATGGCCGGCATCCGCCCAGGCCTCGACCCCGCCGGAAAACCAGTAGATTTCGGAATATCCGGCCGCGTCGAGGCGTTTGACGGTGTTCCAGCTCAGCCAGCAATCCATCAAGCAAAAGACCACCACCGACTTCGACATGTCGGTGCCGGTCAGCTGCGCGAGGCTTTCGTCCAGATAATCCTGCTGCCACCCTTCGAGCTGGCCCCAGCCGACTACGGGCAGCCAGACCGCACCCGGAAGGCTCAGATGCGGCTCGGGGACAAGCCAGCCGCCGTCATCCGTGATCCGGAAATGGCGCAGCCCCACCACGTCAAGCAAAAGCGCCCCGCGTCCGTGCAGGGCCTCGACCTCCTCCGCACCGACGATCCTTCCCGCGGGCGCTTGGTCGGGAACCGGCGCGCGGTAATCCGCGATGCGGTAACCGGTGGTGTCGAACCGCAGGGCCTCGGCATGAGAAAGCGGGACGAAAAGCGGCGCACCGGCCAGAGCCAGCGCCGTGCAGATCGCCGGAATAGGACCTTTGGACAATTTATCACCTCGTCTTTTCCAAGAAACCTGAGCGCGGGGCCTTTCGTCGCATGGTCACGCTAACCGACCCGCGCCCGCCCGCCAATTCGACTGAAGTTCACCTACCGGGAAACGCCATGGCCGCCTTGATTGCCGATCTTCTGCCGGGCGGAGACGCCGCGCTCATCCGCCCGCGTCTGGGGCGCGACGCGGTGGGCGGCGACGATTTCGCGGAGGGAATGTGGCCGATCCATCTCGCCGAGATTCTGCGCGATCCGCTCGACTGGATCAACGATCCCGCGATGGTGGTGCTCGCGCCACGCGCGGCAGAGGATTCGGGCCATGTCCCCTTTGTGATCGATGCGACCGGCCTTGCCGCTCCGCCAGAGACCATCATCGTGACCATCGATTACAGCCCCTTTCCCCATGCCATGACCTTCCGTCCCGTCCGCGCCCTTCCCTTTCTGGGCTTCGGCGTGAAATACGAGGTCGCGGGAGCCTTGCGGGCCTCGGCGCGTGTCGGGCCGCGCTGGCATGTCGGCGCGGCATGGGTCAGCGCGCTTGGCGGCGGTTGCAGCGCGCCCGCGACCGTCCATGCCAAGCCCGACTGGCAGGCCGGTTTCGGCGAGATGCGCGCGCGGCTTTGGCCCCACAGCGGCAGGCTTCAGGTCAATATCCGCCACCCGCAGGATACCGGCCTCGCGCTGGACATTCCCGCCCATCACCTGACCGAGCTGGAGCTTTTCGACAGCGAAGGCGGGATGATCGCCGCGCTCGAGCTGTTCGAGCCGCTCGAGGAAAACCCGACCCTGACCTTCATCCTGCCGTCCGATCTCGCGGCGCGGCCGGTCACGATCCGCGCACGCGACAATCTCGCCGACCGCTTCACCGCCACCGTCCAGCCCGATCGCTGAAGGCGCAACGCTCAGGAGGCTCCGATGGAGAAAAGCCCCAAAATCACCCGCAGGGCAGCACTCGGCGGCGCGGCGGCGGCGGCGGGGCTTTTGCCGCTGGCGATGCGCCCGCGCCCCGCCCGCGCGCAATCGCGCAGCTATGCGCTCGATCCGCGCGAGGTCGCCTCGGGCGTCTGGATGATCGAAGGTCTGCGCGAGGTCTTTTCGCGCGAAAACGGCGGGGCAATCGTCAATATCGCGCTGCTCGAGACAGAGGCCGGAGCGGTGGTGATCGACACCGGTTCGACCGGCGCGATGGGGGCCGCGATCCGCAGCTTTGCCGACGATCGCCTTGGCGGCACGGCACTGGTGATCAACACCCACCACCACCCCGACCATTGGTTCGGCAATGCCGCATTCGCGGATATTCCCCAGATCGCCCCCGCCGCGACCATCGCCGCCTGCACGCAATTCGGCAGCGATTTCGCGGCGGCGCTTTACGCGATTCTCGGGCCGTGGATGTCGGGGACCAAGCCCCATCCGGCCGGTACGGCGACACAAAACGGCCCGCTCGAGATCGGAGGGCGGGAGCTCCAC
The DNA here is from genome assembly GCF_042430175.1 of Paracoccus cavernae. Classification (NCBI taxonomy): domain Bacteria; kingdom Pseudomonadati; phylum Pseudomonadota; class Alphaproteobacteria; order Rhodobacterales; family Paracoccaceae; genus Paracoccus; species Paracoccus cavernae. The sequence continues at coordinate 39,036 of NZ_JBHMDZ010000003.1, forward strand.
CTGACCGAACTCGCGGGCCATACCGCGGCCGATCTCGTGATTGCGGATAGCCGGACCGGCACGCTCATTGCGGGGGACATGCTTTTCCTCGAACGTGCGCCCAGCCTGCCGGATGCAGATTTTTCGCTTTGGCTCCAATCACTTGACCGGATAGCGGGCGCGGTCAGGCCCTCGGGCACCATCCCCGGTCACGGCCCCTATCACCGCGATGATGCCGCGCTGCTGATGACCCGCGCCTATCTGGAGAAAACCCGCGCCAGACTCGCGCTGGCAGCAGATCTTGGCCTGACGCGAATCGAGGCAATGTCCGCCGGACCCGTGCCCGAATTCGCCCGTCTCGGCGCCAATCCCGAGGAGTATATGCGCTCGGTCGTGCGCCGTTGGCCCGATCAGGAAGCTGCCGCCTTGCCGCTGGTTTCGCAGGGCTAAACGGCCCCGAAACCGGCAAAATCCCCCCTGCCCGAATCCCCCGCGTGTTTCCGCAGCGCGCCCTTCGCGGCGCGCCTTGCGACATGTCCGGCTGCCTTGCCCAGGGGATGGATTCAGGCGGGGAAATTTCCCCTGTCGGGCGCGGGAAAACATCCCGCCCGAAGACCTCACCTCCGATCATGCAGGGTGAAATCACGCTTTTCGCGAGCCTTCGGGACGTGCCGGTCCTCAACCCAACCACCTGTTTCAAAGAGATAATTTTTGGACATGCCGATTGCATGGCGATTGCCTATTCGACCAATGGACAATTTATCGCGAGAAACTTTGTGCCGAAATGAAGGCCAATTCCGCATCACTTCCAAAGCCCAGCAACCAAGGACGAAACAATGCTTCGCAAGCCCGCAGCGCTCGCCGCACCTGTGATTTTTGCCGCGGCCATGGCTTTTGCGCATGGCGATACCGCGCCCCGCTCGGTCGATACCACCGGCCTGCCCGATCTGCCCGACGAGGTCGGCACCGTGAACCCCTGGCGCGAGGCCGAGGGCGAGGTGCTGTTCAAAGCCGTCGATATCGGCGGCAAGGGCTTCAACAGCAACTGTGCCCGCTGCCACGGCCTGGAGGCCATCTCGGGCGGTCTGGCCCCAGATCTGCGCTATCTCGAGGCCAACGACTTCGGCGACGAATGGTATCTCGACCGTGTGATGCACGGTTACGAGCAGAACGGCGCGGTCAAGATGCCGCCCTTCGCCGACATCCTCACCCCCGAGGCGATCTGGGCGATCCGCACCTATATCGAGACCCGCCCCGACGCCGACGAGCTGACCGCGCGCGGCACCGACATCAGCGCTTTGCGCGACAAGGTGCAGGCTCTGCCCGCCACCGCCACGCCCGAAGAGGTCGAAACCATTGCCGCCGAGCTCGACGCGACCGGCGCGGAATTCGAGGCGCTCTCGGGTGCGCCGCGCTCGGTCAGCGCGCTGCAGCAGGCGGCTTTCCTTTTGCGTAGCGGCGCCAATCACGCGCCGATGGCAAGCGAACTGATCTCGGGTCTGCTGCGCCAGTAAACGGGTGCAGCCCCCGCGACCGTCGGCGGAGGAGCGGACGGTCGCGGGGCAAGGCCGCGCGATCCAACAAGGGCCCGTCCCGATACGGGGCAGGTCCACTACCGGTCAAAAGCATGGGCATGGCACAGCGCCGGCCGCAACGGAGGAGACTGCAAGATGAACGCCTTTCTCAAGCTGACGGCGGCAAGCGCCATCGCTTTTGCCTGTGCCGGCGCGTTGACCGCACCGGCGATGGCCAAAGATGTCACCTGGGAAGACATCATGGCCGACAGCGAGACGACCAATGACGTCTTGATGTACGGCATGGGCAACAACGCCCAGCGCTACTCGACCCTGACCCAGATCAACGCGCAAAACGTCGCCCATATGCGACCGGCATGGGCCTTTTCCTTCGGCGACGAAAAGCAGCGCGGTCAGGAAACACAGGCGCTGGTTCATGACGGCGTGATCTATGTCACCGGATCCTATTCGCGGATGTGGGCGCTCGATGCCAAGACCGGCAAGCGGTTGTGGAAATTCGAAGCCCGTCTGCCCGAAGACATCCGCCCCTGCTGCGACGTGGTGAACCGCGGCGCCGCAATCTACGGCAACAAGGTCTTCTTCGGCGCGCTGGATGCCTCGATCTATGCGCTCAACAAAGATACCGGCAAAGTCGAATGGCGCGTGAAGTTCGAGGATCACAAGATCGGCTATACGATGACCGGCGCGCCGACCATCGTGAAGGACAAGGACACCGGCCGCGTCATGCTGATCCACGGCAGCTCGGGTGACGAATTCGGCGTCGTCGGCAAGCTCTATGCCCGCGATGTGGAAACCGGAGAAGAGATCTGGATGCGCCCCTTCGTCGAAGGCCACAAAGGCAATCTCGCAGGTGCGGAAGGCACGATCACCGGCGATCCGGCCGCGCCGAGCTGGCCCAACAACGCGGACGGCACCAAGGTCGAAGCCTGGAGCCACGGCGGCGGTGCCCCTTGGCAATCGGCCAGCTATGATCCGCAAACCAACACGATTGTTGTCGGCACCGGCAACCCCGCGCCGTGGAACACCTGGGCACGCACGCCGGGCGACAGCCTTTACACCTCGGGTCAGGCCTATGTGAATCCGACGGATGGCGAGGTCGTGGGCTTCTACCAGCACACGCCGAACGATGCTTGGGACTTCTCGGGCAACAACGAGATCATCCTGTTCGACTACACCGACAAGGACGGAAACAAGCACCGCGCCGGTGCCCACGCCGACCGCAACGGCTTCTTCTATGTGACCGATACCGATGCGCTTTCGCAGCGCGGGACCGAAATCAACAAACCGACCGCGCTTCTGAACGCCTTCCCCTTCGTGGACGGCATCACTTGGGCCAAGGGCATTGATCTGGAAACGGGCCGCCCGATCGAGAACGAAGGCCAGCGCCCGCCGCTTCCGGCCGAGGGCGAGGACAAAGGACCGACCATTCAGGTCTCGCCCCCGTTCCTCGGCGGCAAGAACTGGAACCCGATGGCCTATAGCCAGAAGACCGGCCTGTTCTATGTCCCCGCCAACCACTGGAGCGAGGATTACTGGACCGAGAACGTCACCTATCAGGCAGGCGCCGCCTATCTGGGCCAAGGCTTCCGCATCAAGAAGCTGTTTGATGACCATATCGGCGTCCTGCGCGCCTTCGATCCGGCCACCGGCGAGAAGAAGTGGGAGCACAAGGAGGAATTCCCGCTGTGGGCAGGCGCGCTTGCCACTGCAGGCGATCTGGTCTTCACCGGCACTTCGGACGGTTTCGTGAAAGCCTTCCATGCCGAGACCGGCGAGCAGCTTTGGACCTTCAACACCGGCTCGGGCATCGTCTCGCAGCCCGTGACATGGGAGCTGGACGGCAAGCAATATCTCGGCATCGCCTCGGGCTACGGCGGCGCGGTTCCGCTTTGGGGCGGCGATATGGCGACGCTGACCACGCAGGTCAGCCAGGGCGGCTCCTTCTGGGTCTTCGAGATCCCCGACGAGCTCCTGACCGCCAGCAACTAAGCATCGCAGATGGCTGCGGGGCCGGTTTCCGGCCCCGCTTTTCCCAACGGAGCATATCATGATCAAATTCGTCTCTATCGTCGCCGCGCTGGTGGTGACGACAGGCTTGGCAGCCGCCAACGAGCCGCTGTCGCAGGCCGGCTTTCCGGTGATCGTGGACGAGCCCACTCCGCGAGAAGGGCCTCTGGTCATCGGCGGCTGCGAAATCGGCCCCGGCGCGGCCTGCCCCGGCGCGGATCTGCGCCATGCCGATCTGCGCGGCATGAAGCTGAACGGCATCGACCTCAAAGGGGCGAACCTGATGCGCGCCAATCTGTTCGGCGTCGACATGAAGGGCGCGGATCTGAGCGGCGCCAACCTGACCGGCGCCATTCTCGAGGTCGGCCAGCTGCAGGGCGCGAGCTTTCGCGACGCAGATCTGACCGGCGCAAATCTCGATTACACGCGCCTATCGGGTGCGGATTTCTCGGGGGCCAATCTGACCGCGGCCTCGCTTGAGGCCGCAATGGCACCCAAGTCGAAATTCGTGGGCGCGACGCTGGTCGCGACCAATCTGATGGAAACCAAGTTCTACAATGCCGATTTCGCCAATGCGAAGATGGAGGGCAACCGCATCCCCTATGCGATCTGGGAGGGCGTCCACATGGAGAACTGCACCGGATGCCCCGTCGACTGGTAAATCCCCTTGCGGCGGACGGTCCGAGCCCGCCCGCCGCTTTCCCTTCCGTGCGGCATTGGCGCGCCACGCTGGCCCTTTCGGTACTGCTGCTGGCCACCCTGCCCGCCACCGCCCGCGATCTTGCCGAAGGCATGGCCCTTTGTCAGGCTATCGCGCAAGATCAGGTCCGGCTTGCCTGCTTTGACAGCCTCGCCGCTCCCGATGCGATAGCGCGCTTTTCCGGCAAAGGCGGCAGCATTACCCCGCGCTTCGAGATCGCCGCCCCGAGCAGGCTGAATTTCACCAGCAAAGATGTCGTCATGGTGATCTATCTGCTCGACGAAGCAGGCTCGGTCGTCCAGAATCTCCACCGCGCCGGAGCCGGAGACGGCACCTTCCTGATCGAGCGCGCCGGCACCTATAGCGTGCAGGTCAATGCGACAGGCGCATGGGAGATCGAAATCCTTCCCGAAGCGGGCGGCTAGTCTCCGGCCCGACCACGGCACTCCGCACGACCTGCCGCGCGCCGCTTTATGGCCAAGGCTGGCGTAACGACGGAGGAAGTGGCGCAGTATTTCAGTCACTGCAATTCGAAGGTTTCCCGCTCGACTTATGCCCGATTCTCCCCCGATCACCTGAAGAGGGTCGCGGGCGCGCTGGAGTTCCGTCGTCTCGCTCCGGTTCAACGAAACAAAGTGAAAACCCCTAAATGAGACGCAAATGCTTGATTTCATGGTGATCCCGACAGAACGGGCCTTTAAGATTTAAAACAACAACTTGCCCGCACAACCGACAGGGAAGGCATGCATGAAAAAACAAAGGCTTACAGGATGACCTAGAAACCCTCCCTGCCCCTGCCCACAGGAGAGCACCAACTCTTCCGCAACCTTAGCCAGCCACGGGGCTGCAATCCTGGCAAACGCATTCGGTCGTAACCAAGGTGCTGGGGCCGCCCCCCAACACCCATTCGCCAACGGCTCGTGAAAACGTGATAGTCGACGAATTACGGCACGGCCTCGAACCGGAAAGGCTCTGACTTAACAAATTCGGCCGAGACCTCCCCCGAATGCAGGTTAACCATGTCCTCGCCGAGATCGAGCTTGCGCACACCGCTCGCCTCGGAGAAATCCAGCTTTTCAAGATCAATCCAAAACACGTTTGGCGAGATCGCGGATTCCACGTAGAAGATGCGGTCCTTCTGATCGGCCACTGTGCGCCAACGCGTGGTGGAAAGGTTAGGCGCATCCTCAGTACTGATGCCATAAGGAACAGAGGCATTGCGGATCACGCTAAAGGCTGCGGCGGCCGCAATGCGGCGGTCGTCCGATTGCACCACCATATCGATATAAGTCTTAGCCCGCACGAAACGGTCGGCCGCTCGTGTCGTGCCGGGCAGCATCTCGCGCGGATTGACCCCGCTCCAATAGGACGAGAGCGCCAGCATGTCGGGATAGGGCGGGTCATTGGTCATGACGTTGTATTCGGCACCGTGGTGGACCTGCAACTCGCCATCGATCCATTCAAGGATCGCGCTATCGCCGCTGGCATCGGACAACGACAGATGAACGGTCGTCAGCCTTCCGGGCTGCATCGGCACATCGGCACTGACGACATTGAAGGGATTTGTCTTCATATCGGCAACCGCCTCGGCGACGCTGGCGTAGTTGTCCATGAAATACTGCGCCCAGAGCGACAGCGAGAGCTGCGGCGTCTTGTCCTCAGGCTCGGGGTAAACCGAACTGGTCAGCCAGAGCATATTCGCGACTAGACCTTTCTCGTTCATGCCGTCCACTGTCGCGATATCATAGCCCGAGACGATGAGGCTGCCGTATTTCGACGTCCATTCGAGCGAACCCTCGCCGGCCTCGCCGCTTCGGGCCATACCGCGCGGAAAGACCCAAAGGTTGGAAACCATCGGCAGGCTCCAATCCATCGAGCGCGCGGTCAAATTGCGGCCGTCGGGGCCGTGATAAATGACGCGGGTGCAGGCTTCGGCAACAGGGGCTGCTGCCGTCAGGGCCACGGAAAACGCGAAAGCGAGCTTACGGATCATGTCTCTATCCTCAAAAGCGCCAGGTCGCACCCAGCAACGGGCCAGCCATGCTCACGTCGAACTTGGTACCGCCGCTGCGGTAATCGACATTGAGCTGGCGATAGCCAGCCGAAAGCCAAAGGTTGTCGTTCGCCTGATAATTCACCGTAGCGAGGATCTGGCTAGTGCTGTCCGAACCCGAACCGAACCCGCCATAGTCGACATAGAAAATCGACGACCATTTATCAGCCAATTTAAAATTTGCCCGAATTGCGACGAGAGGATCGACGAAATCCTTGTTGGGCGAGGCCGAAAGCATGCCTCCGGCGATATCGACACTGCCCTTGATCTTCCACGCCCGAAGACCGGCCAGAAGGTCAAGCGACATCTCTTCATTGGTGACCGCGCGCCAACCGGCAAGCAAGGTCAGCGACCGCTGCTTTAGCTTGGCCTCGGCGGGCAAACCGGGCGGGATCGCTCCGGCTTTCGAGCTGGATGACCAGCTCAGATCCCCCATCAGAACCAGGCGGTCGCGGCGCGCATATCCCGACAGGAAAAACGCACCGTCCACGTCCTCGAGAATCTCGCTTGCAGATTTATCGAAGGACAGACTGGGCGCGCCGGTGAAGGGAGTGATGTCACCCCCGACGCCGGCAGCCCAGACATACGGGGTGACCTGCCCCGTCCACTCTCCGGCGCTGACCGCAAGCCCCGAGGCCACAAACAGGGCCGCGCCCGCAAAAAGTTTACGCATCATGGCTGTTCCTCACAGGTTGTTCTTGAAGATGCGGCCGCCCTTCATGATGAGCCGCAGGTTGCCGGTGTCCGAAAGCCAATCGAGACTAGTCTCGGGGTCGCCATCGATCACCAGAAGATCAGCCAAGGCCCCCTCAGCAATGACACCAAGGCGCCCTTCGTAGGGCGCACGCCCGCCCGATAGTGCCAGTAGATCCCCCGCCGCACCGGTTGAGCGATGAAGTGCAGCCAGAGGTGACATGAAATGCGCAAGCTTGACTAATTGGCGCCCCTGACTTTCACCGCCGCCATAAAGAATATCCGTACCGAACGCCCAGTTCACCTGATGCTTATCGGCCCAGTCAAATGCGCGTTTGGTGCCCTCCGCGACTTCCTTTTGTGCTGCAATCGCCTTGGGGTCGCTATAGCGGTTGGCATCTTCGTCAGCGAGGAAGGGCTGGATCGACCACCAGGTCCCCGTGTCGGCCATCATCCGCACGGTATCCTCGTCAGCCAGTTGCCCATGCTCGATCGACTTCACGCCTGCCGCAATGCAACGGCGAATACCGGGCGAGGTATAGACGTGGGCGCAAACGTAAGTTCCCCAATCACTCGCCGCATCGACCGCAGCACGCATCTCGTCTTCGGTGAACTGCAGCGATTCCAGCGGGTCATATTGAGAGGCGACCCCGCCCCCCGCCGTTATCTTGATCTGGCTTGCCCCCTTCATCAGCTGCTCACGCGTGCGGCGCAACACATCAGGCACGCCATCGGCAATCGTCGAGACACCCGCCTTGGTGGCATAGTCAGCTTGATCGACCGGCATCATAGGAAGGCTGTTCTGCAGGCGGAAATCGCCGTGACCCGAGGTCTGCGAGATGATTGCGCCTGCCGGAAAAATACGCGGCCCGACAGTAACGCCGCGATCGATAGCAGCTTGCAAACCGAAGGCGGGGCCACCGACATCGCGTACCGTGGTAAAACCGCGCATCAACGTCGCACCCGCCTCTTTGCCAGCCATGAGATGGACGAAGCCAATATCCTGCGTCATTGCCGCAATCTGGCTGATTGCCGCCAAAGTCGTGTGCCAATGGGTGTCGATCAGACCCGGAATGACGGTGCGCCCGCCACAATCAATATGCTCGACATCTTCAGGACCCTGCCCCGTCGAGAGAAAAGCGGAAATGCGCCCATCTTCTATCAAGATGTCTGCGCCCCGATGAAGGCTAAGCGTGTGGCCGTCAAAGTAGTTGAGATTGGTTAGCAGGATCGGTCGGTCGGCACCTTGTGCCCGCGCCTCATTCGGAGCCAGCCCAAACCCTGCGAACATGCCGACCACCGCCGACATCCCTCCCAACATTTGCCGCCGGGAAATATCCGCCTCGATCCGACGCATCGCAGCTAGCGTCATGGGACTGCTGCAGTGACAAAAGTACTGTCGCCCGCCCTCGGTGATCGTCTCAAAACAGGTCTGGCACATGCCCGCCCCTTTCAAAAAATCATGCTAAACGTCTTAATATTCAATCAAATCAATATCGCAGGTTTACGAAAATGGAATGGAAAAACAAACAAAACGACATTTATCCTTGAGGCCAGCCCCCAAAAGGAAACGAACGCAGGCCGCAACCCGAGCCCCGTGTTGGCGGCAGTCCAACAGGCTCTCGACCAAGCCGTATCGCAGTCGTGAGTTGCGCGCAGCATCGCTTTACTGCTTGGCCGCATAGCGCTTTTAAGTGAAGGATTGTTAGGCTCGCCCACTTAGGTGTAAAACTTTCGGTCGACCAGCTTACCGCTTTTCTTGGGAGATATGGCGATAATACATTAGGCGGGCCCCTAACCTTCAAGGAACCCGCCCGAACGCGATTCAGCTCTGTCTTCTAAATCAACGGCCGTCCGTCACGGCGAGCTTCACGCCATTCCTTGAAGAAGGCACTGACCAACACCCATAAGACAATCGCGACAATTGCCGGCCAGATCAGGACATAGATCGTTAAAAGGGTCGTGCTCATGCGATTGCCTCCTTGGTGACAGGCATTGGGTCGACATCATCGAAATGGCGGGTTTTCTCGGCGATTGTTGAGAAGTCAAAATCTTCGTCACTGTTCCACGACAATGCCACGCACAGAATCGTACTGACAGCATAAGCCAGCAGCGATGCGGTAAGCACGGGATACTGTGACAAGAACCCTATGCCGAAGGGCAAGGAGGCCAAGACAGCCGCGATGCCAACTAAGATCCCAGTTCTGCGACCGAAGAAGCCGAAAGCCATCAGACCGGCGATAACTCCGATTCCGATACAGGCCATGGCGTCGGTGACGAGGCCTATCACGCCATCCAGTGCGATCCAGCCGAAGCGGACCGGAAAGAACACGATCAGCGCCCCGAGAACGCCAGCAGAGAAGGCCCGGTTCGTGACCTTGCTCCAATAAAAACTAGCAATGACAGGAAACACCAATGCGCCCCAGATTGCTCCGACAAGAACCAGCAACTCCAGGATGTTGAACTGCTTTCCCGCCAGATAAAGCCCGATAATGGTCGCGGCGATCATGGTCAGGCGACCCACAAGCAGCATGAGATGCGGCTTGACCTCACCCGGTTTCGCAAGATTTCGGCCGTAGATATCCGTCATGACGATCGAAGACAGCGCCGCCAGATCGGAATCCGCTGTCGAAGCGAGCGAGCCGATGATCAGAATGAAGAACAGGCACAGCATTGCCGGACCAAGATAGGTCGCGGCCATCTGCGGCACGAGATTGTTCGCATTGCCGTCAAGCGGCGTGACGCCTGCATAAAGGGCCAGAACGCCCAGCATGCCGATGCCGATCACTGTGGCACCATAGCCGAAAGTGGCCGTGACGAAGGTTGCGCGGATCTTGTCTTCGCGCACCGCGAACAGGCGCTGTGCGATTGTCTGGTTGCCGATCGCATAGGCCAGAACTGCGGCGATATAGGGGGCACCTTGATTGAAGAAGGCGTCGCTCGAGAAAAAGCTCTGTTGCTGTGCAGTCAGATTGACCGCTCCTTCGGTGAACATCGCGGGCCCGCCCGCAGCAAAGAAAATCGCGGGCACGATGATGATGACAGCGGCCAACATGGCGCAGACCTGAATAAAGTCCGTCAAGATCGAGGTGCGGATGCCCGACCAGAGAGAATAGAGCAGGATGCCGCCGCCGATTATCAGGATGCCCGTACTGAAACTGAGCGGGGTCAGCATCGTGATCAGCGCACCGCCCGCAATGAAGTTCGAGGTGATGCTGAGCAGGCTGCCCAGAATGTTCGATCCTGCCAACAAGAGCTGGCTGGAACTGCCGTGGCGGGCTTGCAGGATCTCGGCCAGCGAATGTGCCTCGGGGGCCAAAGAACGGATGCGTTTTCCGAACGGATAGATGAAAAGGATCATCAAGGCGCCCCAAAGCCCGTAATGGATCGGACCAGATACGCCATATGTGTAACCCGAGGTTGCCGCCGCATAGAGCGAGGCCGCCCAGATCCAGGTCGCGGTCATGGATCCAGCCGATATCCCGAAGCCCACCTGATTGCCGGCCGTCATATAGGCATCGGCGTTCTCCTGTTTCCGCCCAATCGATAGCGAGACAAGAAACGTCAAACCGAAAAACAGAAACAAAAGCGTCAAAGTAACCGTCGTACTCAGCTGGGTAAGCTGCATCCTCGTGTCCCTCCCTTTGTCACATACCTTTCTGGGGACGCCATGGCGATCGGCGCGCAGGCACTGACCGCTCAAGTCGCCCTGTTCCCTTCACTTCCTCCCAGCAATGAAGGGCCCTCCAAGGATAGGGACATCTTTCCTCTCCGCGCAACCTTTGTAAAAAAAAATTCCCATCAAGAAACCATCCAATGCTCGGAGGGGACTATCCAGGGAGGCAATGCGAGACCTAGCTGCAGTTTGCATGCGCAGCAGGGTCGGCTTCCGGGTCATTGGCCCAGCCCGCATGCAGGGCGGATAAATGACACGTGGCGATGATCAAAGGCTTGGGCGACAAGCTCGAGCGCTAAGGCCACGGCCCTGATCTGGTGGAGGTTTAGGCATGAGCGATATGGGAAACCCATATCGCCCACCCGCTACGGCAACCGGCGCGTCACGAAAAGGCACGCCGAGACCAACGCCCTTTGCCGCGCCAGCGTGGCCGAGGGCACGCCCGCGATCCAAGACGCATGGGATCGCGTCGAGGGGCATATAGACTTCGTCTACGGGCAGGTGGCGGAGCGGGAGCGCGGCCCCAGCCATATAGGCAAAACTACCTAGGTAGAAACGCACTTAACCATTTCGACAGATGACAAAACCTATCCTTGTGCAGTAGAGAAAAGGCGTAGTGCTAAGTTTGTGTTTTTGCCGAGTTTTTGAGTAACGATCAACCAATCTGACCGGCCCGCGCATAGTTGACGCGGGCTGGTCAGCCAAAGCCTTTTCATCCCCGAACCTGTCCTGCATAAGCGCCGCAGCTCGCAAGTTCCCTACACTTCGAGCGTGGCCAGCCGTTTCAAGGTATGTGCGCCAATTGTGGCGGCTGGCCAATTCTCGGTCGAGATCCGCGTCACGGTTACTTCAGGGTCGATGAGCGCGGATCAGTTCGGGCAACGCGATCAGCAAGAGCAGTGCGGCGGTTATCAGAAACAGTCCGTGACCAATCAGCCCAAATAGCACGGCACCGAGAATTCCACCTCCCGCGAAGCAAAACAGTGTCAGGCTGTGAAGTTTGAGTTTGGGTCGAGCCTCTTGCTGAATTTCAGGACCACCGATCAAGGCGGCAAGTTCGATCCCGATATCCGTTGCCATCCCCGAGACATGGGTGGTGCGCACACGTGCCCGCGAGATCAATGTGGTGGTCGCATTCTGCAAGCCCATAATGAAGCTCAGGCCAAAGACGAGTGCGACCTCCTGCTCGGAATATGGGCGGGGCGGGATGGTGAGGGAAATTGCCATTAGCAGCACTGCCTCGACGGCGACGAGAAGGCCGTAAATGGACCGCAAGCGGCGTTTTTCTGCATGCTGAACCGCCAGGCCTGCCAGAAATGCACCCGAGACGAACGCGCCGAGCAGTCCCAAAAACGAGAGGGCCAAGGTCAGCTGGCCATTGGCGAGATGGTCGGCAAATGCCGAGACATTTCCAGTCATGTTAGCTGTGAAGGATCCAGCGGCAAGAAAGCCCACCGCATTCAGCGCCCCGGCAACTGATGACATGATACCCGCTAACGCCAGATCAATCGACTTGGTGCGTTCGTCGCCCACCCGGATCAGCATCGCGCCGCCTTCCTGATCGTTTCGCAGTCATGCTAAGTCACGTCCGAGAGGAACGTAAAGACAGGTGAGGCGAAACTAGCTAAGCGTGGCACGAAATTAGAGCAGTCCTCGCAGGTTCAGTTGTGCGCCGTTGACACCCCACAACAGATCTTGCATTGTTGCCAGAAGGATTATTGCGCCCGGACGAGAGATCGTCGCGGGCGCTTTGAGTTTCAGGGGGGTCACACAACGGCCACCACAGCATGCCCGTCATTGTTCACATCCCAGTCATAGAGATGTGCTGTCAGGTCTCTGCCCACTCTCTTGGGCCGCAGGGTGATTGAGTAGCAATCCCGCAGCCGATCAATGTGCCTTCCTGGAAGCTTTGCCACAATTTGACCGTCGTATGTGGGGAAGAACGTGATCATCAGTTCGGCAATGTGTCTGTCGTCAACTATTACCCCGTAGACACCATCCGTTGGTTGCTCTGACACTTCCTGCCCCTATCGATAATTCATCTCAGAATGAGGTCGTGCGCTCTCAGCGTCAAACCCGCAGCCCATCCGCTCGCCTCCCGAGCGGGGAGGGCGTGGCCCCGCTCCAATCGGCGCGGCCCCCTCCGAAATCACCAGAGCAGTATAAGGTTTCTTCATATTGCCCCCCCGCCGAGGCCCCGACATGGCGATCTGCAAGAAATGCGACGGGAAGGGTGCCGTGAAATCCGTTTCCCCGTCCAAGAAGGACCGCCCGTGCTTCCGGTTCGCCAGCGACGCGCGCACCTGTCCGCAGTGCTACTGGACCGGCGAGGATAGCTGAGGCCGATATGGCAAAGAAACCAACCGCCCCGCGCGGGTTGATCACCGCAAGCATCTGGATTGGCCCCGTCCGCAGCAATGCAGGCGGGGCCTTTAATTATGGGCGACCAAGCATAAGCAAGATGCGATCCACTTTCGCCTCCAGTCGGTCCAGTCGCTCGATCACTTCATCAGGCACACTTTGCTCGGTTGCTGTGCTGGCTTTGCTGCCCGCCTCATCCTGAGCTTTCGCCCTCATCCAGTCTCTGAGATCTGTCACGGGCAATTCCTTTTTAGATCCGGAATGCCAGAGCATGTGCCTTGATCGGACATGAGTCAAATGCCCGCCTCATCAATGATGCGCGGCCAAGCTGGTCACTGACGCCCCGCCGGTTCACGCCGCGCGGAGCTTTCTCTTAGGCAGCTCCCACCAGCTCCCGACGAGCCGACGACGCCAAGAAGGACGAACGGGTCATGCCGCGCGCCCTAGCGGTTTCGTCGCTCGCGCGCAGCAAGCCGCGCTCGAGCGCCAGACGCGCGCCGTTGAGCAGTGCCGATTGCAGCGCCTCTCGGCTTGGGAAGCAACTTAGACGATAAGAACGGGCGGAAAGGGTGGTGAAGTGGATCAGGTAAGGCGGGGGAAGGGTTATCCACAACTACCAGAAATCAGCTTGCAGTCACCCGAACATAAAGCGAACATCTTAGGGTTGCATGGGGGGGCCGGTAGGATGATCGAGAAGCTTTTACGCAAAGGCTATGGCGTCGAAGATATAGCTTTGGAAACGGGGCGCTCAGTGAAGCTGGTCCGAGACGTGGTCGCGATCCTACGCGAGATTGGTGAGCTCGAAGAGCTCTATCGTAGGAAATAGCCTGATCCACCCCGTCCCCGAAACGCAAAAAACCGCCCCCAGCGTGAGCCGAGGGCGGTTCTGATTATCGGCGGGGAGCGTTCAGCTTGCTACCTTGGCTCATTGTGACCTGAGCGGCAGCAGGAAGCGCTTTAGCAACCTCGGCCTGTACCATTGCGGAAATCGCCGCACCAGCTCCCTGCACTGCGCTGGCGGCCTCTTTGGTGACTTTGGAAAGGGATGCCTGCGCAAGGTTGGTTAGAACCTCTTGGTCCGCCTTGAGGCCGATCACCGCGTCAGGGACGCTCAATTGAACGTGGCCCATGATCACCGCGAGCGCGGCCTTGCCGTCCAGATTGCGGTCGAGCGCGAGGCGGGCGCCGGTCATGAGGGCAGATTGCAAAGCGGAGAGGTGCTTGGCCTCGATATCGATGCCCCATTTGCGGCGGGCGGTATTCGCGGCCCAGCCTATCAACGAGGCCAGCAGGATCCCGATGATTTCCTGAAGATGCGGCAGAAGCGCCGCTTTGATGATGTCCATGATCACTGTCCCTTGTTGAGTTTTGCCCAGGTCTGCGCACCGACGATCCCGTCGGGCTTCAGCTGCTCGAGCTTTTGAAAGATCCGCACCGCGGCATCGGTGCGCTCGCCGAAATCACCGTCGACCTTGCCGAGAACATGCCCCTGCCCCGTCAGAAGCTCTTGCAGGCGGCGGACGGCATCGCCCTTGGATCCGCGCCGCAGCACCGGCGTAAAGGCGACCGGCTCGATCGCGGGCTGGCCCATGGCCGCGAGGATCCGCGCGCGGAGCTGGTCGCCCACCGCGACCGGATCGCCGGGGGCGGCCATGCCGGGCAACCAGCTGATGTCCCATTTCCCGTTCTGCCGGATCCCGAGCGTCGGCTGGACCTCGGCATGGCTCAGCACCGTGCGCCGCGTCACGGGGATGCGGTATTTCAGGCAGAGATCGGCAACAAAGGTCACCAGCACATCCAGCTGCAGTTCGGTGATCGGGAAGCGGCCGGCGCGGAACGGGCGCTCGTTGGCATCGCCCATGGCATCGAGGGCGACGCCAATGCGGTTGCCGTTGGCGTTCAGGGTATGGGCGGCATAGGATCCCTTCCTAAGCGGCGGGATCTGCGCTTCGGGTGCATGCTTCCCCGGAGTGATGGTCCCGTCGCGGCCAATCAGGAAGTTGTAGCTGTCCGCCTCATGATGCGTCACACCGTCGGCGCCCGCCGTCCAGTGCAGGATGATTCCGTCCATGATGTCTCCGGATATGAAAAGGCCGCCGAAAGGCGGCGAGTCGTGCTAAAGTGCTTGCGGGACACCTGATGATACCCAGATGGTTCCCACCGGCCCCCAGACTCCTGTTGCGCAAATTGATTGGGGGCCGGCCCTTACGCCCGAGCCCATCGCCCCTAGGCGAAGATTTAGCTCGGGGTTCCGGCAGAACGCGTAAATGCGGCCCCCTTAGGAAGAAGTTATGCTAAGATCAGTTCAGGCTCTCGCGAATCCGAACAGATTCGCTTGATTGAGCCCCGGCTCCGGATCGGCTCGTCATTGCCAGGTTCGGGGCCGGTTACTGCTTCACCCGGACAAAATTCGTCCATTTGCCTGGAGTTGTGATAAAGTTCGCATGACTGGCCTTTCCTGGAAGTTTGGCCGAGTCACGGCCCTCACTCCACGGCGCGGGGTGAGGGCCGACTAAGCCTCCAGAAAATTCGAGAAGCAGCGCGGCGACTGGTCCGATAGGAGCCGCACTCCGCTTCCGGCGAACGATGATTCCATTGGTGATATCTCCGGATATGAAAAGCCCGCCAAAAGGCGGCAGGACGTGCTAGGGTCCTTTCGGGACGCTTTCGGAACGGAGAGCCGCGAGCGAACTCTGGCCCCCACATCCTGGTGCGCAAACCTGTGGGGGCCGGTTACCGCAAAGCTGCGACGGCAATCACGACACAACTTCCCAGAGCGCGGTTGCCAGAACATAGGCTGTTTGGGGCGTTGAGAGGCCCGCGGCCCGCGCAGCCTGAATGATCCGCTGGGTGTGCCCCAGCGTGAGATTGACGGCCATGGTTTCTCCATGAAAAAACCCCGCGCGATGGCGGGGCGTTGTGGTATGGTTGATCTGCTCGTTCTGATGACAGTCTCAGCGAGCAGACTGGCCCTGCCGACGCTGCCACACCTAGCCCGGCAGGGCCGGTCACCTCTGGCAGAGATTTCAGCGCCGCCAGTGCTTCCAGAGATCGAGATCGCATTCTTCGGGTTATCGACCGCCATCAGCAGCCAGCGCATCGCGCCCTCTGCCGTCAGCGTGACGATTGCGGCCGCGACCGGCTCGGGCACACCCAGAACCTCGGCCGTGTAATCGGTCGCGACCCAAGCCGCACCAACGGCGACGACGATCGTGGTGATCACCTTGACCGGCCCGAGCTGCGCGGTGGTCTTAATTTTTCACGATCAGCGCGATTGCGACCGCCACCCAGAACTCGGGCGAACGGAAAGAGGGTGGATCTGTCATTGCCCGTCATGCGCACATCTTCGCGCCGGCTGCTTTGAGCCAACTTTCGCCGCATCCAAATTTCGTGATGCAACTGAACCGAGCCTTCAGGGTATGACCGAATGCGAAGTATCTCAGGAGAACTCGAGATGAACCGGACAGCCAGCTTGATCCTAGCCGCAGCTTTGGGGGCAGTATCCTCCGCACCTTCCTTTGCCGACCCGGGCAATGGTCGTGGAAACGGCAAAGGAAACGGTGCGCGTCATAGCCACGACAGGGGCCCGGAACGCGATCACCGCAACCGCGCGCGCTATGTTGCTGATTGCCCACCTGGGCTGGCCAAGAAGGACCCGCCCTGCATTCCTCCCGGTCAGGTCGGAAAGCGTTATGGCACCAGAATCGGCGACACCTTGCGTATTGGCGACTATCGACTGATCCGCGACCGTGATCGCTACGATCTCGATTATCGCCGCGGGTGGGATTATTACCGCGATGACGAAAGGGTTTACCGGATCGACCGCGATACACGTAAGATTCTCGCAGTCATCAATCTGATCGACGCTTTCTTTTAAACGCCCGATCTACTGTTGGCCAGTTAGTGAAACGTGTTCGCAGCAACCACGACACAGCCGACGACAACCATCGGAAGGTAATAAGTCGTGCATTCAGCTGTCCCCGTGACGTTCACAGGGCGGCGTGATATGATGGTATTGCTCGCGTTTCTTTGTGGAACTCCCGCGAGCGGATCGGCCCCCAGTTCTTCGCGGTTTTCGGGGGCCGGTCACCTCGGCGGGCTGGTCTTGTCGTCCCAGTGGGTGACGCGGCCTTGTGCGGAGATCTGCGCATAGATCCTATCAACCGTGAGCTTGATGCTCTTGATTGCCTCGCGGGTCTCGGCGGCACCAATCGCCTGCTGATGCTGCGCCGCTTCAAGGCCACGCAATCGTTCCTCGTGCCGCAACACCTCCTTGGCGTTTGCGTTCACGCGGGCTTCCAGCCGGACCAGCCAAGCAACGAAGCCAATCGCGGCGAGGATCATGGCCCAGAATTCTCGGATTTCCGTCATTGTGTCTCCCCGGCGTCCGGCGATCGGTATTGCAATCACAGGTTGTTTCGTTATTCGTCATCCCGCCCTCCCCGGGCTGGCTGACGCAGTTCTAAATCGAACGGCGAGCACGGCAGCCATTCCTATGCGGGCGTGACACGTTGCTCGACGCTGTCGCGTCCGCACAGGAAAAACTCGATTCCAAAGAATTACTTGCTTCCCGACAAAGATGAACTTACGCCCCGTCTGCCGCCTGTGCTTGGCGCGGCTGGATCGCACACGTCCCGCGATCCATACCTGCGCGGGAGACATTGCCTGGCTGGCGCGGTCTCCCGCGGCTTTCTGCCGCGTCATCACCCCACCCATTTCAGCAGCGTTGCCAGCTGTTCCGCGTCGGGGACATGCCGCCACATCCCGAAGCGCTGTTGCCAGCCGTTCAGCGCAGCGGCTGCCCCCGTGCCCGATCCGATAAACAGGTTGGCAAAATCGGCATCGCCAGCCGCAGCGAAGCTGGCCGTCGCCCCGCCCGGCAAATGGAGGCTGACGGCCGGCCCGTCCGCGACCAGAACCGCGCCGATGGTCTCCTGCCCCGCCGGCAGATCCACATCAAGGCTGTTCGCGGCCCCGAGGATATTGGCGCGCAGATAGTTGTTGCTGTTGGTGTAGCGATAGGTCAGGCGCAGGATCGGCACGCTGCCCGCCCAGAGGTAGTGCAGATCCTGCGTCAGGGCCGCGGGTGGCAGGCGGATCCTGGTCGCGATCGCCAGCGCGGGAGCGGGGCCGATCTGGGCACCGGCCAGGCTCAGGAAGGCCTCGGGCCCATCGCCCGCCGCATTGCCCATGCGCAAGCCGTCGGCGGTATAGGTCGGGCGGCGCGCGGCATTGGCCTGAACGAACTGGCGGCCGAGCTTGCCGGTCCATGCCGAGACCTTGCCGTCGGTGATGGTCAGGTTCTCGGGACGAGCCTCCCAGAAGTCGATCGGGTTCGGGATCTCGGCCAGCAACTCGTCGATGGTCTGCTTGGGGCCGAAATGGGCGCCGGGCGCGGCGGTGAAATCGAAGTTGATACGCACGGTTATGCTCCGAGGTTCAAGGTGAAGGAAGGAACCGGGCGCTGGAGTTTGCGCGCCGGCAGGATCTTGGAGGGCTTTTGCAACGTAGTGCGCAGCAGTCCGCGATGGGCGGTGAAGCGGTTGCCCGCAATGCCGGTGACGTTCTGGACCTGCATGGCGTAGCGCAGGGCCGTCGGCGCGCCGGTGTAGGTGATGCGGGCGGTGTTGCCGCGCAGGGTCAGGGCGGTGATCGCGCCCCCGACCAGCTCGAAGCCCGCAAAGNAGTCGATCAGGAAGTTGTAGCTGTCCGCCTCATGCGGCGTCACACCGTCGGCGCCCGCCGTCCAGTGCAGGATGATTCCGTCCATGACATCTCCGGATATGAAAAAGCCCCGCTCGAAGGCGGGGCGTGCTAAGATCAACTCAGGCTCTCGCGATCCCGAACAGATTCGCTTGATCGAGCCCCGGCTCCGGATCGGCTTGCGATTGCCGGATCCGGGGCCGGTTACTGCTTCACCCGGACAAAATTCGTCCATTTGCCTGGAGTTGTGATAAAGTTAGCATGACTGGCCTTTCCTGGAAGTTTGGCCGAGTCACGGCCCTCACTCCACGGCGCGGGGTGAGGGCCGACTAAGTCTCCAGAAAATTCGGGAAGCAGCGCGGCGACTGGTCCGATAGGAGCCGCAGTCAGCTTCCAGCGCATGATGATCCTGTCCATGGGTTTCTCCAGATATGAAAAAAGCCCCGCTCGAAGGCGGGGCGGTGTGGTAGAATGAAGACGGCTCGCGCCTTCTGGGGAGGAGTCTGCCGCGGGCCCCGGCCTCTGCCCTGTCGCGCGGCTTAGCGGGGGCCGGTCAGGTGATTGCGGCCGAGGGTTGCATAGCCGCGCCACGCGGTAGAGAAGGCCGCATGCAGACCTCACATGACGACACAACCTTCACACTCGAAGGCAAGGCGTGGTCCAACGCCTACCCGCTCGAAGAGCTTCCCAAATGGCTGGCCTTCTATCGCCATCAAAAGGAAAGATTCCCCAAGTCGGGGAACACTTACGACGCCGATATTGCGGCGCTGCAGGAGCTGGCCGACAAGCTCGGGCTCCCTGACATAGATCAATGACCACGGATCTAACGAGCTCTATTCCTACACATAGCGCAACATTCCTCGGGACACGTGTCGTCGAACGAGTAACATGCTGCGCTAGGCCTTCGCTCGTGAAGACACGTGCACGCGCGCGCGAAGGCCGCTTCCACTGGCAATGGTGGGCCCGCGCAATTGCCATGTAGCGCGCTCACCGAACTAAAGTCCTGAATGCACTTGAAATGCTTCCCTCTGTTGAGGGTAAGGCGGTATAGAGATTTGGGTTCGCGCGCTTTGGCTTGTCGAGCCTCGGCCTCGTTGGTTTTTGCAAAACACACCGACGAGGCCGTTTACAGAGCAAGCGATGGAACGCGCAAACCGCTTCGTTACCGCCGCCAGTGCTTCCAGAGATCGATAGCGTTCTTCGGGTTGTCGACCGCAATCAGCAGCAAGCGCATAGCGCCCTCTGCCGTCAGCGTGACGATCGCGGCCGCGACCGGCTCGGGCACACCCAGAACGTCGGCCGTGTAATCGGTCCCGACCCAAGCCGCACCAACGGCTACGACGATCGTGGTGATCACCTTAACCGGGCCCAGTTGTGCCGTCGTCTTGATCTTCACGATCAGCGCGATCGCAACCGCCACCCAGAACTCGGGCGAACGGAATGAGG
Organism: Paracoccus cavernae; assembly: GCF_042430175.1. NCBI lineage: Bacteria > Pseudomonadati > Pseudomonadota > Alphaproteobacteria > Rhodobacterales > Paracoccaceae > Paracoccus > Paracoccus cavernae. The sequence goes on from NZ_JBHMDZ010000003.1 coordinate 59,189, forward strand.
ATGGATCTGTCATTGCGCCTCCTCGGCGTCCTGTTTGCGGTATTGCAGCCAGCGGTTGTTTCGCTATTCGTCACCGCGCTCTCCCCGAGCTGGCTGGCGCGGTTTGAACTCCAACGGCGAGCACAGCAGCCATTTCTGCGCTTGCGCGTGGTGCCTCCCCAGAGTGCCATGCGCATGCGCAGGAAAAACCTGCTCCAAAGGATTACTTGTTTCCCGCCATAGGCGAGTTACGCTGACCCTTGCCGCTGTCTCTGCCGAGCTGTGGCTGGCTCGAGGTTGTCCCCCGCGATCCAAGCCTGCGCGGGAGGCTTCGTCCGGCTGAGGACGCCTCCCGCGGCTTTCTGCCGTGTCATCACCCCACCCATTTCAGCAGCGTTGCCAGCTGTTCCGCATCGGGGACATGCCGCCACATTCCGAAGCGCTGTTGCCAGCCGTTCAGCGCGGCGGCCGCCCCCGTGCCCGATCCGATAAACAGGTTGGCAAAGTCGGCATTGCCGGCCGCGGCGAAGCTGGCCGTCGCCCCGCCCGGCAGATGCAGGCTGAAGGCCGGACCGTCCGCGACCAGAACCGCACCGATGGTGTCCTGCCCCGCCGGCAGATCCACATCGAGGCTGTTCGCGGCCCCGAGGATATTGGCGCGCAGATAGTTGTTGCTGGCGGTGTAGCGGTAGGTCAGGCGCAGGATCGGCGTGCTGCCCGCCCAGAGGTAGCCGAGATCACTCGCGATTGCGGCAGGAGCGAGGCGGATCCTGGTCGCGACCGCCAGAGCGGGAGCTGCGCCGATCTGGGCACCGGCCAGGCTCATGAAGGCCTCGGGGGCGTCCATCGCCGCGTTGCCCATGCGCAAGCCGTCGGCGGTATAGGTCGGGCGGCGGGCAGCATTGGCCTGAACGAACTGGCGGCCGTGCTTGCCGGTCCATGCCGAGACCTTGCCGTCGGTGACGGTCAGATACTCGGGCTTCACCTCCCAGATATCGATCGGGTTCGCGATCTCGGCCAGCAATTCGTCGATGGTTTTGACGCGCCCGAAATGGGCATCCGCCGCCGCGAGGAAGTCGAAGTTGAGGCGCATGCTATGCTCCGAGGTTCAGGGTGAAGGAGGGGATGGCGCGCTGCAGCTTGCGTGCCGGCAGGATCTTGGAGGGCTTTTGCAACGTAGTGCGCAGCAGGCCGCGATGGGCGGTGTAACGGTTGCCCGCAATGCCGGTGACGTTCTGGATCTGCATGGCATAGCTCAGGACCGTCGGTGCGCCAGTGTAGGTGATGCGGGCGGTGTTGCCGCGCAGGGTCAGGGCGGTGATCGCGCCCCCGACCAGCTCGAAGCCCGCAAAGGCGTCGATCCCTTGCCCGCCGTATTTGGCCGCATCCTCAAGAGCGAGTGCCTCATCCTCGCGCAGGCTGGCGAACTGCAGCACCAGGACGCCGCCTTCATGCGAGAGCAGGTGCGGGCGCAGGATCGACCAGCGGTGACCGGCCTCGACCTCGGCCATGGCCCAAGCACAGGTCTCCGAGGCAAGTGCCGTCGCCTCCGCGTCGGGATGGACGTTGTTGTCGGCAATCTCGTACCAATGCTGGCAGGTGCCGAGGATCGCCCCGCCCTGCTCGACAAGATCGAGCATGTCGTCGCACACCGCCCAGCCCGTGGCTCCGTCACTTGTGGTGTCGGCATCACCGCCCGGCTGGGTCAGGATGTAGCGCGGGGCGGGCAGCCCCTGCCCGCGCCAATAGGCGAGGCTCCNGACCGCCCAGCCCGTAGCCCCGTCGTTGGTGGTGTCGGCATCGCCGCTCGGTTGGGTCAGGATGTAGCGCGGGGCGGGCAAACCCTGCCCGCGCCAATAGGCGAGGCTCTCGGCCTGCAACTTCCACCACTTTTCCAGATAGTCGCCGCGCGGGCTGGTCTTGGCCGAGGTGCCGTGATCCCAAAGATGCCAGCCGGGCAAGATCGCCTTGCCGGCGGCTTCCGCCACCGCTTTCGCCTGCGCGTTCCAGTAGCTGAAATTGCTCCAGACCGTTACCTGCCCCGAGCCGGTCGCCGGATCAGCATCCATATCCTCGATCGCAATGCCGGGGATGCCGTGGCAGCTGGTGACAATCGGCACCTGCGCCAAGCCGAGATCGCGGCGATGGGCATTGAGCAGAGCGAAGGCCGGAAAGGCCATGCCGCTGGCACCGCTACCCGTCTGCGCCCGCTCGAAGCCGGTGGCGGCCTTGGTCAGGTTGTAGCCTTTCACACGCGGCCCGAGCGTATCCGTGATCGGCACCGCATCCGAGAATTGCATGCCGGCAAGCTGGAGGCAGTGATCACCGCCCAAAGCCTCGAGCATCGCGCGCGTCAGGGCCGCTGTGAACGCGCCGCCGACCGACAGGGACTGCCCGTCGACGCCGCAGATCTGCACGGCAGTCGTCGATAGCAGCCCGCCCTCGATCTGAAGCTTGGCGCGACCGCGATCCCAAAAGTCTTGCGACATATGCGCGTCAAACCCATCTTCGCGCCAGAGCACGACCGCATTGCCCGCCGCATCGCGCTCGAGCACCCGCGCATCGAGGGTTTCCGCCGTGCTCAGTGCGACATCGAGACCGGGATCCGAGAGCAGGCGCGGACCGGCATTCGCCAGCGTGGCATCATCGAGGATGACGCGCATACCCGTTTCCGACCAGCCAAGCAGGCCGTTTCCCGCACCATCCCAGAACCCCCAATGAACACCGTCGTGGTCTGCGGTTTCCATCGGCTGGGAAAGTTCAGCGCTGACGCCGGTGATCATGGCATTGGTTCCGGCGAGTGCCTGCGCGCGCGCGACCGCCTCGGCCGCAACGGCATTGGCGAGATCGGCAATCCCGACCGAGCCCGCCATGACGCGCCAGCCCGAGCCGTGGCGGGTGAGCTGGTAATAGCGCCCGCCGCCGAATTGGCCTGCAGCAAAGGCGGCACCGGCCTCGCTTTTGATGACCATGGCCGTGCCGCCATCGATCGACAGGGTTGGTTCCACCGTATTCGTGCCCGCGACATAAATCAGTACGGTCGAAGTCCCCGAGATCGCGGCAACCCCGTTGCGCTTGGCGGCCGAGGGAAGTTCCGCCGTCAGTGCGTCGGCCGTCCCGCCGATATTGGCCAGCGACATCAGGCCGGCATCGCGTGCGAGGGTCATCGTATCCACGCGGCGCACCACGCCCCAATAGGGCGCGGCGCCCGGAAACAGCGGGTCGTCGGCGTCAAGATGGGAGAGGCGATAGGTCAGCACGCCGCTTTCCATGGTGACGATCATGCCCAAGGTAGAAGGCAAACCCGCTTGACCGACGGAGGCGGCCTGTGCGCGTGATCCGAACTGCTTGCCGGAGAAGGCGAACTCGGAATTTACCTGCGCGATCATCTCGCTCATCCACTGGCGGATATCGCCTTTGGCCACGGGGCTGCCGGTCGGGTAAATCGTACCCGGGGAATTGGTCGGATTGACCATGTCTGACCTCAATAATTAAGGGATGTATTGTCCGACCAGCACCGCGGCCGATGTCTTGCCGCTGCCGTTCTCCGACTGGAGCCAGTAGCGCGCACCGCCTGCCGGCACGCTGCCGGTGATCGCCACCTCGGAGGAGGTGTCATAGCTCCAGCGCATGAAGGTCGCGTCGGCAAAGGTGGAGCCGGGCGCGCCACGCCAGAGCGAGGTGCGATAGTAGTTCGCTCCGAGATCCGGGGCGAAGATAATGGTGAAGCTGCCGCCGGCCGTGCCGCTTTGGCTGATGACGGCCGGCGCATCGGGCGGGGTGGTATTGGCAAAGACCTCGATGCCGGTCACCGTCGCATATTCTGATGCGCGCTTGCCCAAGCCGATCGTAGCCGGCCCCGTGAGGCGCGTCGTGTACCAGGCAACCTGCACATTGTACTGGCCGCGATCGGCATTCGGCAGTGAGCGCGCAACGATCTTCCCGTCACTGGGGGTCTGCTGCACCTCCAGATCAAAGCGCTGCGTGCTGCCCTCGCGCCAATACTGGCCCCCGAGATAGTAGGGACCGGTGGTGTCGTCGACCGCGAGCACCATATAGGGCGGGCCGTCATTGGTCATGACGACGAGCGAGGAAATCACCGGCGCGGCCAGAAGGGGGGCTTCATGGCTGATGGCCGGCGGTGTGCTTGGAGGATCCCCCTCCTCGGCGGCAGTCCAATTGAAGCTGGCCGGATCGGCGGCGATGAGGTTCACCGTCACCACGCCCTCGTCACCATCGGCATCGAAGGCGAAGCTGTCGACCCATGCGGGGGCGTTGCTCAGGCCGAGTTCGGGCAGATGCAGCCTGACCGTTTCCTCCTCGAGCAGGAGCAGGCCCCAGAAGCGGAGCTTGATGGTCGCGCGCCAGGACGGGTTGAGCTTTGCCAGCTTGATCTTGGCCAAGCGGCGCCCTTGCCCGTGGTGCTGCACCCACGGCACGTCCAGTTCCTTTTCCGCGCTTTCGCCATAGAGTGCGATCGCGGCAGCATCCTCCCAGGCATCGGCGGTGGTTTCCTGCCAGTCGATCTCGGGCGCGACATATTTCGGGATCAGGGTCGTGACGCGCTCGAACTCGCCGGAGCCCGGACCGATATCGAGCGCCACGATATGCTCGCCTCGGATGGTATGGTTCGGCGCGCGCCATTTACCGACCCGAAACCCGATCTTGCCTTCGGTCGTAATGTAGATCTGACCGGCCGAGGCATCCGAGATCCGGCGCGCGACATCGACCACTGGCTCGGACAACGAATAGCTGCCGCCGCCGCTATAGCGTTTGATCGTCCCGCCACCGCGCTTGGGCAAGTCGTCATCGCAATCAAGCTGAGCCTGAATGAAGGAGGCATTGTCGATATCGTCAAGCGTGAGCGGGCCGTAAAGCGGATGCGTGAAGACATCGCGCAACTGGATCGCGAGGTTGTCGGACCAGGCATAAGTACCGTCAGCGGGTCGATAGCAGCGATCGCCACGGATCAGGGCCGTGATATCGGGATCGCCACCGCTATAGACCTCGGCCACATCCTCGCCTTTGACCGCGTCGAATTCGCCGAGAATGGTACCGACACCGTCGAGACGATGCTGCGCCGTCCAGGCACCGAAGCCTGCCTGCAGCGTTGCAAAGGCACCGCCGGAGAGCTCATCGCCAAAGCCGCTGCGCCAGCGGACCGAGACCCTGCCATTGTAGGGGCTGGTCGTGACCGCCTCACCCGATCGGCTGACCAGCGTGTCGTTGAGCCAGACTTTCTCGACCCCCGTGATGCCGCCCTGCCCGACCGCAAGCAGCTTGAAGAGACGGCGCTGTCCACCGACCCGTGTCCAATCCCAAAACATCACCGTGCCGGAGGCACGCACCCGCCCCAGATGCCGGACGCGCTGTGCCGCGCTTTCGCGGGCTTCGGTCTGGATATCGCGCGGCTTCGGCCCTTTGGGGGCCGTCACCTTGGCGATGGCCGCATTCAAGGCGATGCTGGCCGCCGTTTTGAGCGCAAACGCTCCCGCCCCGCCCGCTGTCCAAACAGCGGCGAGCCACGCCCCGACTTGTGGCATCCTCTATCCCCAGATTCTCAAAGCTCTAGCGCGGACGATCCCGACGCCATGCGGCTTGCGAAAAGCCCATTTCCCGCCATGCCGGATCGCGGCGACGCGGTGTCCGGCAACCGCGATCACCCCGACATCCCCGTCACGGGCGGCGCCGCGAACCGGCAGGCAACATTCCCGGTCCAGAAACCCGACCAGATCGCCGCCGGTCAGACCGCGCATTTCCGCCTCGCT
>NZ_JBHMDZ010000004.1:0-3481 GCF_042430175.1 Paracoccus cavernae
ATAACCTGAAGGTCACAGGTTCAAATCCTGTCCCCGCAACCAATACTAATTCTTCAATAATATCAACGGCCTCGATGCTCATGAACCGCGCCGGGTTTGCCGGAGGCTCCAACTCCTGAGTAAGGTGGAGCATCATGAGCAAGACAACGAACAAGTTTTCCCCTGAGGTTCGCGAACGCGCGGTGCGTTTGGTTTTCGACAATGTGGGTCAGCATGGATCGCGATGGCAGGCGATCATGTCGATTGCCCCGTCCACCTATTACGATCATCTGGCCAAGCGATCCGATCCTGCACGGTTGTCCGATCGGGCACGCCGGGATGCGGCATTGCAGCCAGAGATCCGGCGCGTGTTCGAGGCGAACTATCAGGTCTATGGTGTGTGCAAGGTTTGGCGGCAACTGCGCCGTGAGGGGTTTGAGGTTGCCCGCTGCACCGTTGGCCGGTTGATGAAGATCATGGGTATTCAGGGCGTTATCAGGGGCAAGCCGCATCGGACGACGATCCAAGACAAGAAGCAGCCTTGCCCGCTGGATAAGGTGAACCGCCAGTTCCGGATGCCCGTCCCGAATATGTTGTGGGTCAGCGACTTCACTTATGTCGCGACCTGGAGGGGCTTCGCTTACCCTCGGGCCATGCCCTTGAACCAGTGGCGGGCAAGCCCTCGACTTATGTCATCGATGCCTATGCCCGTAAGATCGTCGGCTGGCGCGTCAGCACCACGGCTCATGCCGGCTTCGTTCTCGACGCCTTGGAACAGGCTGTCCATGACAGACGTCCGGCAAAAGGGATGGGGCTGGTTCATCACAGCGACAGGGGATCGCAATACCTGTCCATTCGCTACAGTGAGCGGCTCGCAGAAGCCGGCATCGAACCCTCGGTGGGCAGCGTTGGCGACAGCTATGACAATGCCCTGGCCGAAACGATCAACGACCTTTTCAAGGCAGAGGTCATTCACCGGCGCGGACCATGGCGCAGCTTCGAAGCCGTCGAATATTCCACGCTGGAATGGGTCGACTGGTTCAACAACCGCCGCCTGCTCGAGCCAATCGGGAACATCCCGCCAGCCGAGGCAGAGGCGAACTTCTATGCAGCTCTGGAAACTGAAGCCATGGCCGCGTAACTAACGACAATCAGCCTCCGGTAAACCCGGCGCGGTTCAATGGTGACCGAGCCGTCATTGCCCTTTTGCCCGCAAGGCTAGCGGCACCATGGAATGGATCGAACCGGCCGCGCCTTCGGTCTGCACCTCTCCGATGCGCAACTCGACCTGCGCGGTATCTGTACAGCCCTTGGTAAATCTGTCGAGGGGTGGTGCGGTCTCCGTATCAAAATAGCTCCAGGCGCGCAGGTATTCCTGCCGGTTGATGGCGCTATAGAGCGAGGTGACCACCCGCTCGGGCGAGGAGCGATCGTCGATATAGTGATCCGTCGGCGGCCCCGACTGCGCTGCTGTGGTAATGGCGAGGCTCAAGTTGATGGGGAGGGTAAGGCGCAAGGGCAGGTTTCCGGATCGAGCTTATCGGACTCGGAACAGGTTCGGCGCCGATTTGTTCCCTGCCTTCCCGACCAAGTAGCAATTGTGCAGAAGAGGCCGATCGCAGACGCGGTGATGATCCTACCAGTGCTCCTCCCGGTACAGGGCGACCGGCTGTCCAGGGCTGTTGATTTCCGTCGAGACGTGACCCGGTTTTTCCACCGAGAACTGACCCACCTTTAGATTATGCGAAGCGGGTCATGGTTGGGTCAAGTCATCGCAACCTCCTTCTTCTTTCGGGCTGCTGCTTCGGTGCTGGCTTTGAAGCGGAAGCTGTCGTTACCTGTTTCCAGGTCGAGCCATTGCGGCGCCATTGGTTCGAGCCCAATGGCGAGGGACAACGGTGAGTAAGCCGATCGAGCAGCGCCGTGGTCATCTTGGCGTCGCCAAAGACCGTGGCCCATTCGCTGAAGCTCAGATTTGTGGTGATGATGACGCTGGTGCGTTCGTAAAGCTTGCTCAGCAGATGGAAGAGCAGTGCGCCGCCTGAGGCGCTGAACGGCAGGTAACCCAGCTCGTCGAGGATCACGAGGTCGAGGCGCACAAGGGTNCTCGATGGTCGAGAAGAACCGCACCTTGCGGCGGTGATGCTCAATGGCCTGGATGCCAAGCGCGGTCGCAACATCGGTCTTTCCGGTGCCGGGTCCACCAATTAGCACGATATTCTGCGCCCCCTCCATGAACTCGCATCGATGGAGCTGGCGCACCGTGGCTTCATTCATCTCGCTGCTTGAGAAGTCGAAGCCCGACAGGTCTTTGTAGGCCGGAAAGCGTGCCGCTTTTATATGATAGGCAATCGACTGAACCTCTCGTTCGGCCATCTCCGCCTTCAACAGCTGGGTTAGGATCGGGACTGCCGCTTCGAATGCAGGCGCGCCTTGCTCAATCAAATCGGTCACGGCCTGCGCCATGCCATGCATCTTGAGGCTGCGAAGCATGATAATGCCCAGCCTGAAAAATGGGCCGCTGGCGGGATCATGACGCATGGCGGCCTCCGGTGTTATGGGCCCGCAGATCGTCGTGAGCCGCCGACATTTGCCTTAGGCTCGCGGCGCAGCGCGAGCGCTTGGGGCGTATCGATGAGCGGCCCATCGTTGGTTTTGCCATCAATCAGGCGATGGAGGATATTCAGCACATGTGTCTTGGTGGCGACCCCTTCGGCCAAAGCCAGTTCCACAGCGGTCAGAACAGCTTGCTCGTCATGGTGCAGGACCAATGCAAGGATATCGACCATCTCGCGGTCTCCACTTGAATCCTGACGGCAGTTCGGCAAACGGAGCGCCATTCCTAAGCGCGCCAGGTTTGCGGCTCGGATGACCGCCAAATAATGCCGCCAGTCGTAGACCGTTTGCGGCGGTAGTTGGTGGGAGCGGTCAATCCGCCGTGCATGCTCGCATAGGATCTGGCCCTCTGCGGCGATGACGAGCCGGTCAGGATAGACGCGGAGACTGACAGGGCGGTTCGCGAACGACGCCGGCACGCTGTAGCGAGTGCGCTCGAAGCTGATCAGACAGGTGGGAGAGACGCGCTTGCTCCATTCGATGAAGCCATCGAAGGCCGGCGGAACCGGCATCAACGCGGTCTGTTCCTCAGCCCAGGCATCGGCAACACTTCCAGCCAGACGGCCATGCGGGATCTCCTGCCAGAGCGCCTTGCAGCGCTGTTCCAGCCAATCATTCAGCGCCGCGAGATCGGGAAAGTCCGGCCCAAGCTTCAGAAAGTGGGGCTGCCAAAGCCGCGGTCGTGCATCCTGGACGTTCTTCTCGACCTGACCGCTCGACATTGGGCTTGAACCAATGGCGCCACAAGGGCTCGCCCCAACCTGCGGCCGGATTGCAGAATTCCGGCTCGAAGACATAATGGTTGGCCATGGCGAGGAAACGCAAGTTGACCTGACGCTCCTTGCCGCGCCCGATCCGATCCACCGCTGTCTTCGTTCGGCATGGC